>DATBKQ010000174.1:0-13026 GCA_036555825.1 Acetobacteraceae bacterium
TGGGTGGAGCCGATCCTGGAAGCCTGGAGCAGCCGCCCCGACATGCCGCGCCCCTACCCGGCCGGCACCTGGGGCCCGACCGCGGCGATCGCTCTGATCGAGCGCGACGGGCGCACTTGGCACGAAGAGGTCGTCTGAGAAAAAAGTCGGCCCGGCCGCCGGGGAGGTGGCCGGGCCGAAAGGAAAGGTCCGGGTTGACCTGGGCCACTGGCCCATCGGCGAACGCGGGTGTTGGGGCAGCGCGCGCCGACACCCGCGTAGTGGCACGAGCACAGGGCGGTTTCTGTGAGCTGGCTCACAGTCGATGATGAAAGTTCAGTGACGCCAGCTTGCTGCGGGGTGGCCCGCCGGGAGGCGCGGCCCGTCGCCGAATAGCTTTTCCCGCAGTGTCCCCTCGCTGTATCCGCGTTTCATCACGCCGCGTGACTGCAATTCGGGTACCACCAGGGCGACAAAGTCCTCGACGCATTCGGGGATCACGGTGCGCGACAGATTGAAGCCGTCCACATCGGCCTCGCCCACCCAGGCCTGCAACTGATCGGCCACACCCGCGGGCGAGCCGACGATCGGAGCCTGGCGGCTACCCAGCACCATCATCTGCAGCAGCTTGCGCAGGGTCCACTCCGCGCCCTGGCTGCGCACCGTGATCGCCTCCAGATTGGAGCGCAGCGCATCGGTGCGGACGAAGCGGATCGGTTCGTCCGGACCGTAGCGGGAAAAGTCCACCCCGACGGACGCCGAATAGTGTGCCAGCGCGCCTTCCGAACTGGCATATTCGCGGTACTCGCCGAGCTTGTCGCGCGCTTCCGCCTCGGTCGGAGCGACCACCACAGTGGCGCCGACAAAGAACTTGACGTCGTACGGATCGCGCCCGGCGGCTTTGGCGCGGGCACGGATGTCCGCCACGATCTCGCGCACATTGTGGCGGAACTGGCCGTTGACGAAGATGCACTCGGCATGCCGCGCGGCGAAGTCACGGCCGCGGTCCGAGGCTCCCGCCTGATACAGCACCGGCGTGCGCTGCGGTGAAGGCTCCGATAAATGGATCGCATCCACCTTGTAGTGCCGCCCCTCATGCTGCACGCGATGAATGCGCGCAGGATCGGCGAACTGCCGCGCCTCGCGATCGCGCAGCACCGCCGTATCCTCCCAGCTTCCCTCCCAAAGCCGATACACCACCTGCATGTATTCCTCGGCCGCGTCGTATCGGCTGTCGTGCTCCGGCTGCTGTGCCAGGCCCATGCCGCGTGCGGCGCTGTCGAGGTAGCCAGTGACAACGTTCCAGCCGATACGCCCCTTGGTCAGGTGGTCGAGCGTGGACATGCGACGCGCGAAGATATAGGGCGGTTCGTAAGTCAGGTTGCAGGTAACGCCGAAGCCCAGGTTTCGGGTGGCATAGGCCATCGCGGGAACCAGCAGCAGCGGGTCGTTCACCGGGATCTGCACCGCGTTGCGGATCGAGGCATCCGGCTGCCCCTGAAACACATCGTACACGCCCAGGATGTCGGCGAGGAACAGGCCATCGAACAGACCGCGTTCCAGGGTCTGGGCCAGCGACACCCAGTGGTCCAGGTCGGTGTAGTGCATCGAGCGGTCGCGCGGATGCGCCCACATCCCGTGCTGGATGTGGCCGACGCAGTTCATGTCGAAGGCGTTGAGGCGGATTTCGCGGGTCATGCCACAGGTCCTTTGCCAGGCCCTGGATACTCGCTTTCGCCGGTATGACGAAGGGGGTGACCGCTACGGGAACAGGCCCCGGGTGTTCTTCGCACTGCGCACCTTCTCGACACCGATCGTCATCGCCGCGGTTCGGTGGGAAACGCCATCACGTTCGACGCGACGCATCACCTGCATGAAGGCACGGTCGAGCACGTGGTACAGCTTGCTCATGACCTCAGCCTCATCCCAGAAGAACTGCTGCAGGTCCTGCACCCACTCGAAGTAGCTGACGACGACGCCGCCGGCGTTGCACAGGATATCGGGAATAACGAAGACTTCCTTGCGGCGCTGCTCCAGCACCTCGTCTGCGTCGGGGGTCGTCGGGCCATTCGCCGCCTCGGCCAGCACGCGGCATTGCAGACGCGCCGCAACCGAGGCATCGATCACCCGCTCCACCGCGGCCGGCACGAGCACGTCGCATTTCTGTGTCAGCAGCTCGCGTGCATCGAAGGATAGCTGATTGGAGAATCCGGCCAGCACGCCGTGTTTGTCCGCATGCTTGATCAGCGTGTCGACATCGAGACCGCTCGGATCGTAGTAACATGCCGTGTGGTCGGAAACACCGATCAGTTTCACCCCACGCTGCGCCAGCGTTTCAGCCGTATAGCTGCCAACGTTGCCAAAGCCCTGCACGATTGCGGTGGCTGCCGCCGGCGGCTGGCCGATGCGCTCGAGCGCACGACCGACCAGGTAGGCCACGCCGCGACCGGTTGCCTCGCGGCGGCCTTCAGTGCCACCCGAAGCAACCGGCTTGCCTGTCACTATCTCGGTGACAGTGCGGCCTTGATACATCGAGTAGGTGTCCATGAACCACGCCATCACCTGCTCGTTGGTGCCCATGTCCGGTGCCATCACATCGGTATGCGGACCGACGAAAGGGATCATCTCCTGCATGTAGCGGCGTGACAGGTTCTCCAGCTCGCGGCGTGACAGCGCGCGCGGATCGACCGTGACGCCGCCTTTCGCGCCGCCATAGGGAAGCCCGGCCAGCGCGCACTTCCAACTCATCCAGATCGCGAGCGCAGCCACTTCGCCGATATCGACGCTGAGCGCGAATCGTGTGCCCCCCTTGGTCGGTCCGAGTGTCAGATGGTGCTGCACACGGTACCCCTGGAACACGGCAAGCCTGCCATCGTCGAGGTGGATCGGGCAGGACACGACCAGTGCGCGTTTGGGATACAGCAGCCGGTCGCGCTCGTCGTGCGGGATCTCCAGGTGGTCAGCGATCACCTGAAACTGCTGGCGGGCCATCTCGAACACCGGGCCCGAATAAATCGTCATCAAACATCTCCTTTCCGGACGGCCGCTCCCTGCACGGCTCGCCTGAGTTCTGCGACTCGGGATCGATCGACCGATCCACCTTATCTGGAGAACGGCGTGTCATCCGCAAGCTCCTTGCACCCATATCGACTCGATGCGGGATCTGCCGGAACAATGAGGGCGATCGAATGACCCGATGCGCGAGGTGCCATCCGGCTTCGAGCTGCAATAGCCGCTACACTGCCGGTGGATGCCAGTCGGGCGGCGTGTCGTGATCCGGATGTTGGCAGTTGACGATGCGACTCAGGTCCTCGGGCGGGCTGCCCTCGCTCGTGGTGCGAGCCTGTAGCCTGGCAAGCAGCGCCGGATCGAAGTTTGCCAACCGGCTTTCGATACCATCCACCTGCGTCAGCCGCACCGCCCCTGGCGTATCGAGGCTGCCAACCGTCACGCTGATCGAGTCTGGCCGCTTGAGGTAGGCGAAATAGAGTGGCGTGCCGCAGCGCGGGCAGAAGCCGCGCTCGGCCGCCGACGAGCTGCGGAAAGTCTCGGGATGGCCGCGTGTCCAGGCGAAATTCTCGACCCGCACGTTCGCCCACGGCTTGAACGGGCCGCCGACCGCCTTTTGGCACATGCGACAGTGACATATTCCGGCGCGGTCAGGTTGGCTGTAGACAGCGTAGCGGATTGCACCGCATTGGCAGCCGCCGGTCAGCACCGGCTTGCGCTGTTCGCTCATCGGCACCCTCGTGCATGGCATTCGCACAATGCAGAGCATGAGTGTGTTCCGCGGTCGAGAGCCGTTGGCCCTCGGCCGCGGACACGGTTCAGCGACTCAAGACCTGCTGGAGAGCGGACAGCAGGGAGCAAGGCCAGCTCCGGCGGCAGCCTCGCGGTGGTCGGGAAAATGTCATTCAGGTGAACTCAGCAAATGCCCGCGGTCGTACTCAGGTGGATGCTAGTCTGGAAGCCTTGCGGCGTTACCGGAACAACGCGCCGTATAGTCGCTGCCAGCGGTCGGGGAGCCCTCTGGCTTCGAAAGTGATGCTGCAATCGAGTCCCGCGGGTGGAGGCTAATGTATCCCTTTCCTTGCCACACGGTGCCAACCGCGGCGCCGTTGGTTAACCATTAGCAAAGATATGGCCAGTCTTCAACTAAAAATGGAGATCAGATCGTCTCAATTTTCGTCCACGCCCCTGTATAAACCGAAAGGAGGCCGACTTGCGCGCTGTTTGGTACGACCATCAAGGACCCGCTCGCGACGTGCTGGTTGCGGGAGAACTCCCCACGCCCGAGCCCGGAAGCTACGAGGTAAGGGTCCGCCTGGAAGCGGCCGGGGTGAACCCGTCCGACACCTATCGCCGCCGTGGACCCACGCCGGCGATGGAATACCACCGGGTCATCACCTGCAGCGACGGCGCCGGCGTCGTGGACCGGGTCGGCCCCATGGTCCCGGAGAGCTGGGTCGGCAAGCGCGTGTGGCTCTACAACGGCCAGCGCAATGGCCGCTGGATGGGTACCGCGGCTGAGTACATCGCGCTGAACCTTGATCTGGTCACACGCCTGCCGGACCACGTAGCGTTCGCCGAGGGCGCGACACTCGGTGTTCCCGGGATGACCGCACATTATTGCGTGTTCGTCGCCGGACCGGTGCAAGGCCGCACGCTGCTGGTCACCGGTGCGGCGGGCGCGGTAGGGCACTATGCCGTGCAACTCGCGAAATGGGCGGGCGCGAGGGTGATCGCGACGGTCAGCTCGGACGCGAAGGCGGAACGTGCCCGGGCCGGCGGGGCCGATCATGTCATCAACTATCGCATCGAGGACGTGGCCCAACGCGTGCGCGATATCACGGGTGGCGAGGGGGTGGATCACGTCGTGGACGTGGATTTCGGCGGCAATCTTGCCGCCACCCGCCGCTCTGTGTGCGCCAACGGCAGCATCGCGATTTACGCGTCCAACGGCGATCGTACGCCGCGCCTGCCGGTCAGCGAGCTGATGCAGCGCAACGTCACACTATATCCGATGTCGCTGCCAGGCACCCCGCATGCTTCTCGCAAGCGGGCGCAGCGCGATATCGCAGAGTGGATAGCCACCGGCCGGCGCATCCTATCGGTGGCGGAGCGGTTTCCTCTGTACCAGGCCGCGGCAGCGCACGAGGCGGTCGAGCGTGGTGACAAGGTTGGCACGGTTGTGATCGAGTGTGCCCGATGAGTGATGATTGGCTGAGGAGGAACAAGCCATGCCGGACGTCGCCGTTGCCGAGCCCGGCGTAACCGACAAATCCCAGGATTTCCTCGCCGACATCACGGCGCTTCTGCCCAGGATACGCGCGAGCGCCGCGGAAACCGAACGCGCCGGCCGCGTCTCCGATGACATGGTGAAGGCACTGGCGGACGTCGGTGTGTTCCGCGCGGTGCAACCGCGACAGTGGGGCGGCATGGAACTGGACCTGGCGACCTTCTACCAGGGCATGATCCTGATTGCCTCGGCCTGCGCCTCGACCGGCTGGGTCGCCAGCGTCGTCGGCATTCATCCGTGGCAGATCGCGCTGTTCGCCGAACAGGCGCAGCGCGATCTCTGGGGCGATGATCCCGATGCTCGCGCCTCGACGTCCCTGGCGCCGACAGGCTCGGTGCGACGGGTTCAGGGCGGGTTCCACCTGTCCGGGCGATGGCACTTTTCCAGCGGCGTGGACCATTGCGGCTGGGTGCTGTTGGGTGGCGTTATCCCGGATGAGGGCAACGGTGCGGAATTCCGCACCTTCCTGCTGCCGGGCCAGGATTTCTCCATCGACCACGAGAGCTGGCATGTCACGGGGCTGGCCGGCACCGGCAGCAAGGATGTGGTCGTGCCCGGCGCCTTCGTTCCCGAATGCCGCACTCACAGCGTGATCGATGTGTACCACGAGCGGAACCCGGGCTTCGCCGTGAACGACCGGCCCTACTTCCGCCTGCCGTGGCGGTTGGTGTTCGGCTACACCATCGCCGCGCCGGCGATCGGCGCCGCCATCGGCGCGGTCGAGGCATTCATCGAGAACAACGGCCGCCGCGTGTCGGCTTATGGGGGGCCGGCGGTGGCGAAGGATCCGGCGCTGCATCGGCCGCTGGCACGCGCGCTGATCGCGACCGATACGGCCAGGACGCGGCTGTCCGCCACCTGGGCGGAACTCCAGTCGCTGCTGCGACAGGGCAAACCCATCCCGTACGCGCGCCGCGCCCAGGCCTTCTACGAAGCGGCGCTCGCGCACCATAGCTGCACCGACGCGGTCTGCGACCTGCTCGCGGTGAACGGCGGACGCACGATGCAGGCCGGGGGAGCGCTGCAACGGTTCTTCCGCGACCTGCTGGCGATGCGCAATCATCCGGCGGCCAATGTCGAGTTCAGCGGTTCGCTCTATGCCCAGGCAATGCTGGGCCTGGATCCGCCGCCGTTCGTTCCGTCGCAGCGCTTCGTTCTGTAGCCGGGTCGGCGTTCTCCAGCCGCCCCATCTGCCGCCGGCCGATCGCCAGTTCGGTGACGATGCCGTGCAGTGTGCGCAGCTCCTGCTCGGTCACCTCGCCGCGCTGAAAGAAGTGGCGGATGTTGCGCACCATGCCCGGCCGCTTCGGCAGATTGCGCAGAAAGCCGCAGGCATCGAGCTGATCGATCAGGTGGGCGAGGAAGTTCTCCAGCTCGCCCTTCGTCGCGATGCGCGTTTCGTTGGTCATCAGCGCGCGCGAGGGCGTCGGTTCTGCCGCGGTCCACCACTCGTACGCCAGCACCATGACCGCCTGCGCCAGGTTGAGCGACATGAACGCGGGGTTCAGCGGGTAGCGCACCAGCGCGTCGGCATGCGCCATGTCGTCGTTGTCCAGCCCGGCACGCTCCGGCCCGAACAGGACGCCGGCACGCAAGCCGCGGCAGGCAATCTCGCGCAGTTCCACCGCGGCACCGCGTGCCGTCAGCACCGGCTTGATGATGTGGCGCGGGCGCGGGCAGGTGGCGAACACATGGTGCAGGTCGGCGACCGCCTCCTGCACCGAGTCGAACACCATGGCCGCGTCGAGGATGCGATCGGCACCCGAGGAACTGCGCCAGGCCTTCTCCTGCGGCCAGCCATCGCGCGGCGAAACGAGGCGCAGATGGAACAGACCGCCATTCGCCATGGCGCGGGCGCAGCCGCCGATGTTGTCGGCGAGTTGCGGGCGCGCCAGGATGACCACGGGCGCATTGCCGATCGGCGCGAGCCCGGCACCGCCGTCGCGACCGGTCACTTCGACAGGACAACCGTCATCGGTGTTCTCCGGCTGTCGTGACGTTCCAGGCAGTCGTCCCATCGGGCCGGTCCTCGAACACCACACCGCGGGCGGACCATTCGGCGCGAATCGCGTCGGCACGTTGATAGTCGCGCCTGCGACGTGCCTCCTGGCGTTCGGCAATGGCGGCCTCGATCGCGGAACGATCGGCGCCGCCCCTGAACCACGCGTCGACGGTCTGCTGCACGATACCAACCAGCGCGCCAGCCGCGCGCAACCCCCGGGCGGCCTCCAGGTCGCCGGCCAGCGCGCGGTCCGCCAGCGCGTGCATCGCGGACAACGCGAGCGGCGTGTTCATATCATCGCACATCGCGTCCATCACCGATGCGGGCACATCGGCAGCGGCAAGATCGGGATACCGCTCCAGCGCGCGATAGAACCGATCGAGTTCGCGTTTCGCCTCAGCCACGGCGGCGTCGGAGAAGTCGGCGACCGAGCGGTAATGCGTGCGGATCAGCACCAGCCGCACCGCCTCGGCCGGTGCCTTGGCCAGCACCTCGCGCGCGGTGAAGAAGTTGCCGAGGCTCTTCGACATCTTCTCGTCGTTGATCTGCAGCATGCCGCTATGCACCCAGAAACGAACGAAGCGGCTCCCGGGAAACGCGCAGACACTCTGCGCCAACTCGTTCTCATGGTGCGGAAAGATCAGGTCGGTACCGCCGCCATGGATATCGAACGTCTCACCGAGATAGCGCCAGGACATCGCGCTGCACTCGATGTGCCAGCCGGGCCGGCCGCGCCCCCACGGGCTGTCCCAGCCCGGCGTATCGGGCGGTGACGGCTTCCACAGCACAAAGTCGCCTGGATCGCGCTTGTAGGGCGCCACGTCGATCCGCGCACCCGCCAGCAACTCGTCCGGCGAGCGTCCCGACAACCGTCCATACGCGGCAAAACTCGGCACCGAGAACAGCACGTGGCCTTCGGCGGCATAGGCATGACCGGAGGCAATCAGCCGCCGGATCAGCTCGATCATGTCAACAATGTGCTGTGTCGCGCGCGGTTCTTCGTCCGGTGGCAGCACGCCCAGCGCCGCCATGTCGGCGTGAAAATCCGCCGTGGTTCGCGCGGTAATCGCCGCAATCGGCTCGCCGCTGTCCCTGGCCCGCGCGTTGATCTTGTCCTCAACGTCGGTGATGTTGCGCACATAGGTCACGCGTGGAAACAGCACGCGCAGCAGACGCGCCAGCAGGTCGAACACCACCATGGTGCGCGCGTTGCCGATATGCGCCAGGTCGTAAACCGTCGGGCCGCACACATACATCCGCACATGCCGAGGTTCGAGCGGCTCGAACCGCTCCTTCCGGCGGGTCAGGCTGTTGTGCAGGAATAGCTCGTGCATGGCTGCTAGCTCCAGATCTGCGCCACGTGAGGGCTGACAAGGCGACGCTGGTCGCCGGGAATCCGGTCAGACCCGGTCTCGACATCGCGCCGCGGGTAGGCGCAGGCCAAGTGGAGATAGCGCCAGTATCATGCGAGGCTTTTAGCAGAATGCGGATATCAGCGGCAACACGTCGCCCACCCAGGCGTCGGCGGAGCCAGCCGGGGGCACTTATTGAAGGCCAGTCGGACTTGAACGACCCGATCGATCAGGCTTTTGCGCCGCCTCGTGGCAGGGGCCCAGGTCGGCTGGCGCGCATTGCCGCGGTGTTCGGACCGGGCCTGGTGGTCATGCTGGCCGACACCGATGTCGGTTCGGTGGTCACCGCCGGACAATCCGGCGTGCAGTGGGGCTACCGGCTGCTCGCCCTGCAGCTCGCGCTGATCCCGATCCTGTACATGGTACAGGAATTAACGGTGCGGCTGGGGGTCTTCACCGGTCGCGGCTATGGGGAACTGATCCGTGCGGTATTCGGTCCGGCCTGGGCGTTGGTCGCGGTCGCGGGGCTCGGTATTGCCACCATCGGTGCCTTGGTGGCCGAACTGTCCGGCATTGCCGGCGTCGGCGAGCTCTACGGACTGCCACGCGCCGTCACACTGCTTCTCGCCGCCGCCGGTCTGCTGGGCGTGGTGGCCACCGGTTCGTACCGCCGCGTCGAGCTGGTGGCAATCTTCGTCGGGCTGTTCGAGCTGGCGTTCTTTTTTGTCGCGTGGGCGGCGCACCCCGATCCGCGGACCATGCTGCGCGACAGCGTTGCGATCCCGTACACCGACCGTGGCTATCTCTATCTCGCCGCGGCCAATCTCGGTTCGGTGGTAATGCCGTGGATGATCTTCTACCAACAGTCGGCGATCGCGGATAAGAAGCTGCGGCCGGAGCATTACGCGGCCGCGCGCTGGGATACCGCGTTGGGTGCGGTCATCGCCCAGCTTGTCATGGCCGCCGTGCTGATCGCCTGCGCCGCCACGATCGGACGCCGCAACCCGGGCACCCCACTCGTCTCGGTCGGCGATATGAGCGCGGCACTGACCCCATTCCTCGGCGTCCCGACCGGCAATCTGGTATTCGGACTTGGCATACTTGGCGCCGGCATGGTGGCTTCCATCGTCACCTCCCTGGCGCTCGCCTGGGGCGTGGGAGAAATCGCCGGTTATCGCCATTCCCTGGCATATCGCCCGTTTCAGGCGGGATGGTTCTATAGCGTGTTCGCGGCGTGTGTGCTGGCCGGAGCGATCACGGTGGCGGTCTGGCCCGACCTCGTCGCTCTGAACGTGGCGGTACAGGTGATGAACGCGTTCATGCTGCCGCTGGTCCTGGGCCTGCTGATCGCGCTGGCGATCAAGGCACTCCCGCCAACCCGCCGGTTGCGCGGCGGCTATCTATGGCTGGTGGTCATTGTCTCCACCGTGACCTGCACCCTCGGCCTGTTCTGCGGATTTTCAGGCGCTGGACTCCTCGGGTAGGCTCTCCCCCGGCAACGACGCGGAGGAGGCGTGATGCGCAACGCATTGCCGCAGGTGCGACCGATCGCCGGCGCATTGGGTGCCGAGATCGCCGGCGTGGACCTCGGTCGCCAGCTTTCCGATGAGATAATTGCCGCGATCTGCCAGGCCTTGCTCGACCACCTGGTGATCTTCTTCCGCGACCAGGACCTGCCACCCGGGCGCTTCCTGGCCTTGGCGCGCCACCTCGGCACGCCGATCGAATATCCGTTCGTGAAGGGCATCGCGGGCTATCCGGAGATCATCGACGTCGCCAAGCTGGAGCATGAGTCGGTCAATTTCGGCGGTGTCTGGCACGCCGACACGACGTATCTGCGGGAACCGCCGATGGCGACGCTGCTGGTGGCGCGCGAGGTGCCGCAGGCCGGCGGCGACACGCTGTTCGCCAACCAGTACCTCGCGTACGAGACATTGTCGGAGACGCTGCGTTCGCTGCTCGGGGACCTGCGCGGTGTGTCCAGTTCCGCCAAGGCGGACGCCAGCCGAACGCGGGAGGATCGCATACGGTCCGACGGCAGCGCGGATGCCCGCAAGCTGCTGGTGGCGGAACACCCGGCGGTGCGCACGCACCCGAAAACCGGCCGCAAGGCGTTGTACGTCAATCGCGCCCACACGGTCGGCTTCGCCGGCATGACGGAGGCGGAGAGCGCGCCGCTGCTAGAGTTCCTGTTCCGCCACCAGATCCGGCCCGAGTTCACCTGCCGCTTCCGCTGGACGCCTGGGGCACTGGCGATCTGGGACAATCGCTGCGCGCAGCACTACGCGGTGAACGACTATGCCGGCCAGCGGCGCATCATGCAGCGTATCACCCTCGCGGGTGACGCACCGACGTAGCTGCATGGCTCGGGGGATGGCCAAGGGGAGGTAATGTCATGGCCAATGAATTCGTCAACGCGCCGGGCGAGGTCACGCGGCGGCTGACCGACTACATCGTGGCGGCGCGCTGGCGCGATCTGCCGGCCGGCGTGCAGCGCGAGGCGTTGCGGTCGTTCGTCAACATCATGGGCTGCACACTCGGTGGCGCCCGGCACCCGGTGGTGGACCTCGCGGATCGACCGCTGCGCGAGTATGCCGGCCCGCCGCATGCGACCCTGATCGGCCGTGGCGCAAGGGCCGACGCGCTGCACGCCTGCCTGATCAACTGCCTCGCGTCGAGTATATACTCATATGATGACACGCACGCCGAGGCGGTGGTGCATCCCGCCGGCCCCGTGGCGACCGCGGCGCTGGCCCTGGCCGAGCGGCGGCAGGCCAGTGGGGCGGACTTCCTGCTGGCGCTGGCACTCGGCATCGAGTTGACGTGCCGGTTGTCGAAGGCGATCTCGGTGCCGCCCGCGAAGGGCACGGTGGCGTGGTCGCAGACCGGCATCACCGCCGGCATCGGTGCCGCCGTGGCCGCCGCGAAGTTGCTGAAACTGGACGCGACGCGACTGCAATACGCCATCGGCATCGCGCTGTCCCAGGCCGCGGGATTTCGCGTGATGCATGCCACCATGGTGTCCTCTTTCATGCCGGCACAGGCCGCTCAGATGGGATTGCGCGCAGCCGTGATGGCGGAACATGGATTCACCGCCTCGCCGGCGGCGCTGGAGGGGCGCTACGGGTTTCTCGAAGTGTTCGCCGAGACACCGGATGTTTCGGCGCTGGCGGACGGCCTGGGCGAGCACTTCGAGATCCTGCGCAACACCTACAAGCCCTATCCCTGCGGGATCGTGATCCACCCGATCATCGACGCCTGTCTGCAACTTCGTCGTGAACACACGATCGATCCAGCCGCGGTGGACAAGGTAAGCATCAAGGCGTCGCCGGGCGCGATGGCGCTCTGCGACCGCCGCAATCCGCAGAACGAGCTGCAGGCGCATGTCAGCCTGTATCACTGGGCTGCCGCGGCGCTGATCCGTGGCACGGCACGCATCCAGGAGCTGCAGGACCCGACGGTCCAGGATGCGGCAGTGATCGCCTTGCAGGACAAGGTGGTGGCGGCCGGCGACCACGACATGGCGGCGGACGCGACCGAGGTCACCATCACGCTGAAGGATGGACGCCGGCATACGTGCCGGATCGATCACTGCACCGGCAGCGCATCCAATCCGATGACGGACGAGCAATTGACGCGGAAGTTCACCGATCTGGCCGAACCGGTGATCGGGACGGCGCGGGCGAAAGAGCTTGTGGAGCGAAGCTGGGCGGTGGAGAGCACGGCGGATGTAGGCGAACTGGCGCGCGCCGCGGCATAGGCTTCGGGGGCGGCGGTGCAGGTTATTTCCCGCTCACTCGCCGCTTCCACAAATCCCATGGCCGGTTCACCAAGGCATCGTTGGTTTTCATCGCGGCCGCGGCCTCCTCGTCATTGAGGAAGGTTGGATCACCCAGGCGCAATGCCTCGCTCTCCATCCGCGCGTTCACCTCGGTGTAGATCGCCCGGAATACGACATGCCGCACCGACTGCGCCGCGGCGACCGAACCATGCCCGCGCATCAGCGCCACCGAATGCGGTCCGAGCACCGTCGCCAGGGCGTGGCCCAGCGTGGGATTGCTGATCAGCATGTTGGACGCCGGACCCGCGACGGTGCGGATTTCGAACACCGGCACACCACCGCCAAGAAAGCTGGCGATGTGGTTCATCGGCCGCAGCGGCACCTTCACGTTGGCATATGGAATGACCGCGGGCGAGTGGCTGTGCACCACCGCCCGCACGTCCGGCCGCAGCTTGTAGATTTCGCCGTGGATGAATCGTTCCAGGTACACGGCCCGCCCGCGCTGATCGATCGGCGTGCTGTCCAGGTCGTATTCCATGATGTCGTCCGCCGTGACCAACGCCGGCGCCATGCTGCGCGACATCAGGTAGCGGCCGGGATCCTTGTCGTGCCG
>DATBKQ010000175.1:0-1721 GCA_036555825.1 Acetobacteraceae bacterium
TCCGCATGGCGCCATGTTCCACTACGTTTCGCCCAATTCCGACATGCTGGGATGGATCCTGGAGCGTGCCGCCGGCGCGCCATACGCACGCCTCCTGAGCGACCTGATCTGGCGCAGGCTCGGCACCGAGGCGGACGCGCATGTCACCGTCGATCGCCTCGGTGCAGCACGCGCCGCGGGCGGCATTTGCATCACGCTGCGCGATCTGGCCCGCTTCGGCGAGATGGTGCGCAACCATGGCCGCGTCGGCGCGGACCAGATCGTGCCGCCCGCCTGGATCGAGGACATCCTGCGGAATGGCGACCAGCGCGCCTGGCTTGCGCAACCGACGGCCGCGAAGTTCCTGCCCAACGGCCGCTATCGCAGCCAATGGTACATCATCGGCAACGGCGCCTATTGCGCGATCGGTATCCATGGCCAGTGGATCTATGTCGATCCCGCGGCCGAGGTTGTGATCGCCAAGCTGTCGTCGCAGCCGCTGCCGCTCGATGACGCAACCGACCATCTGCTGCTGGCAGCCTACGCGGCCATTGCCAGGGCGCTGGCTTAAGAAAGAGTTCACCATACTGACGGCTAGACGGAACGCTCCGGCTGCCGCCTCAGAATGCTGCGGCGCAGCCGCCCCCGGCTCTGCTATGGTGGCAGCTGAGGGCGCAGCACGGCAATTCTCGATGACAAACACACAACGGCTGATGGCGCTGACCGCGGAGCTGGTGGCGCGCGTGGAACGGATGGAGCGCGATCCGGGCCCGGATCCGGAATTCACGCGCATCACCGAAGCGGACTATGACGGCGTAGTCGAATACCTGCTGAAGCAGCACAGTCCGGATCCGCTCTGGCTCTTTGCCTATGGCTCGCTGATCTGGAAGCCGGAGTTCACCGCGCTCGAGCACCGGCGTGCCGTCGCGTACGGCTGGCACCGTTCCTTCTGCCTGGAGCTGAAATCCTGGCGCGGCACGCCGGAACAGCCGGGCCTGATGATGGCGCTGGAGCGCGGTGGCTGCTGCGAGGGAGTCGTCTATCGCCTGCCGGACAACGATCACCACGACCAGCTGCGCCGCCTGGTCCATCGCGAGATCGGCTATCTGGAAGACGTGCCGACGACGCGCTGGATCAAGGTCCGCACGGAGGAAGGGCCGGTGCGCGCGCTGGTGTTCTATGCCGGACCGAGCGGGCGCGGCTACACGGGCAAGATGCCGATCGCAGAAGTCGTGCACCGACTGGCCCGCGCCGCCGGCCATGTCGGGTCGTGCGCCATGTATCTCTACCGCACGATCTGCAAGCTCGAGGAGCATGGCATCCACGACCGGCACCTCTGGCACCTGCAGGAGCTGGTGGCAGCGGAGATCGCGGCCATGGCGCCGGTCGCAGGCACTGGCCTCCCGCCGGTACGTCGAGAGCCGCCCGGCGGATGGTGTGCCGGCGCTCGAGCCGGCACCGCGTTAATCTCGCGGTGACAAGTTCCCTGGTACCGGTAAGGCTGGCGACTGCACCGATGGATCACGGAGGCTCATGACCCTCGCGACGATTCCGGCCCTGCTGGCGGTCTTGCTGTGTGCCGGCTTGTTCGTGCTGCTGTTCCAGTACCTGTTCCCGCGGCCCGCGCCATGGCTGCTGGCGGCAGCGGCCCTCGTCGCGGGCGTTCTCGCCACGCTGGCATTGACCGTCATCCTGCGCCGGTTCGTGGCGCCGGGCCTGGCGGGACTTGACGGGTTGACGAC
>DATBKQ010000176.1:0-32615 GCA_036555825.1 Acetobacteraceae bacterium
CTGGACAACGACATGGCCATGTATTGGCTGGTTGCGGCGGTGTTCCTGGGCAGCTTCCTGCTGATCCACCGCATCATCCATTCGCCGTTCGGCCAGGTGTTGAAGGCGATCCGCGAGAACGAGCCGCGCGCCACCTCGCTCGGCTACCGCACCGACGATTACAAACTGATCGCCTTCGTGCTGTCCACCATGCTGTCCGGGGTCGCCGGAGGCACCAAGGCGCTGGTGTTCGGCATCGCCACCCTGACCGACGTGCACTATTCGACCTCAGGCGAGGTTGTGCTGACCACGCTGCTGGGCGGCCTCGGCACGGTGTTCGGCCCGGTTGCGGGGGCGGTGCTGGTCACCACGATGGAGAACTACCTGGCGCAGTTCGGCCAATGGGTCACGGTGACGCAGGGCGCGATCTTCGTCATCTGCGTGCTCGCGTTCCGCCGCGGCGTCATCGGCGAACTCGGCGGAGCCCTGCGGCTCGCGCTCTAATTCTTGTCGCGCGATTCAGACTTCCGGCGATTCCGCCTTCAGTCATCACGCTATGGGCCGGCCGGCAGGGCGGCGGCGATCACGCGCCGCCCGTCCCAGATGCCAAGGCAAGCGCGCTCGCCGCGGTAGCGCAGCAGCAGGTAGGGATCGAGCTCCACCTGTTCCTGCAGCAGCTCGCCCAGAATCAGCTCGGACCCGCTCGCCTCGTCCTGCAGATCGCGCGCAAGCCGTGCGATACCGAAAGGAACGCCCAGCTCGATCAGCGACCCGGGCGCGACCACGCGTTCCTCCCATCGGGCGCCGGCGCTTGCCCGGAACACGCCGAACACGATGAGCAGTGTCATGACGCCGAGCCAGAACAGCGTCAGCCACGACGAACTCCCGCCAGTCGTCGCCATGCACACCACCGAGCCGATCAACCCCACCGGCAGCCAGGCCTGATGCTGGTGCCAGAAGCTTGGCGCAAACTGCTCGAGTTGCGCCTGCCTGTGCGCCGCAAGGGTCTCCAGCGCAACCGGCCTGATGCCCCGGTCGGCGAGAATGTCGGCGAGCAGCCGCGGTCGTGATGGCGCAAGCAGTGCATCGAACGGCATGGCCGTGCCTCCTAACAGCGGTAGTTGGCGCCGGCACGATCGACGGTGCGCACCAGGCCGTTCCACTCCGCCAACCCGTATTCCGACGCATTGCGTCGCTTCTGCATTCGCTCGGCCGACTTGGCGATGACATGGTCGCTGATCGGCAGCGGCGGGGATCCCAGCGTGCGCGCGATCAGCTCCAGCTCACAGGCGCGCTCCAGGCAGTACATCCGGAACAATGCCCCGTGGATCGTGGGGCCAAGCGTCAACAGGCCATGGTTGAGCAGCACGACATGGCTGCCCTTCCGGCATGTACGGCCAAGCGCCTCGCACTCCTCCTGGGAGGCCGGCACGCCATAGTCATGGTAGGCAATATCGTCGTAAACCTGCAGCGCGTCCTGACTGATCGGCCTGAGGCCGTTGGCCAGCATCGCAATGCCGGCGCCGGCCCGGGTATGCGTGTGCATCACGCACATGGCGTCCGGACACGACCGGTAAACACCGCTGTGAATGGTGAAGCCGGCGTTGTTGAACCTGCCGCCTTCGCTGTAGACGTTGCCGTCCAGGTCCATCTTGACCAGGCTCGATGCGGTGATCTCGTCGAACATCTCGCCGTAGTTGTTGATCAGGAACTTGTCCGGCTGGTCCGGAAGACGTGCCGACATATGGGTGTTGATCAGGTCGGTCCAGCCCAGGTGGTTCACCACGTGATACAAGGCCGCCAGCTCGCAGCGGGTCTGCCATTCGGCGTCCGTCATGGCGGTCTTGGGCAGCTTCAGCGCGGCCGACATCGACTTCTCCTTGCTCGGTCCCGTCTATCCTGTGGGACTTGCAGCGGGCGCGCAACCCGGCACGCTGGCATTCGCGTGGCGCGGACGGTATCCTCCGAGGCCCGATTCTTGGCCCAACCTGTTTCGGCGCGGTATGGCGCTTTGTCTGGGAGGGAAGCTGTTTGATTCGCACCCGCGCCGTGCGGTTCGCCGCCGTTTGTCTGTTGCCATTTTTTCTCGTCAGTTTCGCCTTCGGCCAAGGCAGTGCGCCGCCGGCGCCGAAGCCTGCCAGCACGCGGACGCCCGCGACGGGTCCGCTGCGCGGCGGCGGAACGATCGGTGCCATCAAGGTCGATGGCAACCAGCGAATCGAGACCGGGACGATCCTGTCTTACATGCTTGTACAGCCAGGTGATCCGTTCGATCCGGACAGGCTGGATCGCAGTCTGAAGACGCTTTACGCCACCGGCCTTTTCCAGGACGTGCGACTCGATCGCGACGGCGACACGCTGGTGGTGCACGTCGTGGAAAACCCCTTGGTCAACCGGGTCGCCTTCGAAGGCAACCACAAGCTTTCGGACGACCAGCTTCGGCCGGAAATGCAACTCAAGCCGCGCGCCGTGTTCACCCCGGCACTGGCCGAACAGGATCGCCAAAAAATCCTCGACCTGTATGCCAAGCGTGGCTACTACAATGCGCGAGTCGAGCCGCAGATTATCCGGCTCGACCAGAACCGGGTCGACGTTGTGTACCAGATCAACGACGGCTCGGTGACGCTGATCAGCAAGATTATCTTCGTCGGCAATCATGAGTTCAGCGAGGATCGGCTGTCCGAGGTCGTCAACAGCCGTGAATCGCGTTGGTGGCGGTTCCTTTCCACCTCGGACGAATACGACCCGGAGCGACTGAACTTCGACAAGGAACTGCTGCGTCGCTTCTATCTCAAGAATGGTTACATCGACTTCAAGGTCGTCGATGCCAAGTCGGAGCTTGCGCCCGATCGCTCCGGCTTCTTCCTCACGTTCACGCTCAGTGAAGGAGAGCGCTATCGGGTCGGCAAGATCACCATCAACTCGCATCTCCGCCACCTCGAGGGCGATGAACTGCGTGGCGACCTGCAACTCGACGAAGGCGACTGGTATGACGGCGACGCGGTCGGCCGCAGCGTCGATGCAATGGAGCAGGACGTCCACAATCGTGGCTACGCGTTCGTCGACGTAAAGCCAAACATCGTGCGACACCCGGGTGAGCACGTGATCGATCTCGTGTTCGAGGTCGGCGAGGGCCCGCGGGTGTACGTCGAACGCATCGATATCAACGGCAACACCCGCACCAAGGACAAGGTCATACGCCGCGAGTTCCGCCTGGCCGAGGGTGACGCCTACAATTCCGAGGCGGTGCGACGGTCTCGTCAGCGACTGCAGGATCTGAACTACTTCAACAATGTCACGATCGAAACCTCGCCGGGCTCCGCGCCCGACAAGGCGATCCTCACCACCAATGTCGAGGAGAAGGCCACTGGTGAACTCACCCTGGGTGGCGGCTATTCGACCGACGCCGGTGCGCTGCTCGACATCGGTCTAAGTGAACGGAACCTGGTTGGCACCGGCATCAGCGCCGGGATCAACGGAGTCCTGGCGCAGAAGCGCAGTTCCATCACCGGCTCGATCACCGATCCTTATTTCCTGGATCGCAACCTGGTGGTGGGCGGCGACGTGTTCCTGATCCAGACCAACTTTCTGGGCACCCAGCCCTACGACGAGAAGCGTGTCGGGTTCGACGTGCGCGCGGGCTACGACTTCAACGAATATCTGCGTCAGGTCTGGAGCTACTCGCTGATCGGGCGAACCGTCTACAACGTCGCAACGAACGCCAGTCTGTTCATCCAGCAGTTGCGCGGTTACACTGTGCTGTCACAGGTGAGCCAGGCACTGACCCTTGACCACCGTGACAGCAAGGTGGACCCGCACACCGGCTATCTCTTGTCGCTGGGGAACGACGTCGCGGGCTTGGGCGGGAACGCGCAGTTCGTCCGGACCAATGTGAACGGGCAGTACTTCATCCCGCTCGACCGCTGGACCGGGAACAGCGACTGGGGCATCGCGCTGACCGCGGGCTTCGGCTATCTGTGGAACGAGGGCGTGCAGGAGGAGATCATCGACCGGTTCTTCCTGGGCGGCGACAACCTGCGTGGATTCCAGATCGGCGGGGCTGGCCCGCACGATGTGGTGACCGGTGACCCGCTCGGTGGCCGGTTGATCTGGACCCAGTCCACCGAGTTGCACTACCCCTTGCCGATCTCTCCGGACATCGGGTTGTCCGGCCGCGCCTTCGTCGACGTGGGCAGCCTGAGCCAGTCAAGCTTTGTCAATCCCAACCTATGCCCCACCTGCATCATCACCACCTCCTCGGCCCCCCGGGTGGGCATAGGCGTCGGCATCTCCTGGCATACCCAGTTCGGTCTGTTAAATGTTGACGTGACGCCGTTCGTGGTCAAGCAACCGCACGATCAGACACAGGTCTTCCGTTTCGGCTTCGGTACGAGGTTCTAGTGCTGTCACCCCGCTTCCTTGGTGCGTCCATCCTGGCGGCTGCCGTCACGTCCAGCGGCGGTCTGCCCGCCGCTGCGCAGCAGAACCAACAATGGTTCGTGCCGAACCAGCCGCGTCAGGCGGTGCCCGCCCGGCCCGCCGCGCCCCGCCCCGCGCCGGCGCCCCAGCCGGAGCCTCAAGGCCTCGCGCCCGGCCTGACCACGGAAGCAGCGCCACCCGGTACCGAGACCCCGCAGCAACAGCAGGTGCAGGTCCAACTTCCACCGCCACCCGAGGTGCCGCCGTTGCCGAAGGGCCCGACGCCGCCGGCCGCCATCGTCGGCGTGCTGTCGGTCGCCGATGTCATGCGCGCCTCGACCGCGTTCCAGCAGGCCGACAAGGAGTTCGTTGCCCGGCGCCAGAAGCTGAACGAGGACGCCCAGAAAGAGCAGGTCACCCTGCGCGACCTCGGTCAGTCACTCGCCAACGAACGCGGCAAGTTGTCGCCCGAGCAGATCCGCACCCGCGAGAAGGAGCTGCAGGACCGGATCTCGGAATCACGCCGGGTGTTCGGCGAGCGCAACCGCATCATCCAGGAAGCCAGCCAGTACGTGATGGCGCAGATCGACCGCGCGACCGAAATGGTGACCCAGCAGGTCGCGGTCAGCCGGGGCATCAACCTGGTCCTGAACAAGGCACAGATTCTCGGTACGACCAGTGACTTCGACATGACGCCGGCCGTCGTGGAGGACCTGAACAAGGTGCTGGCCTCGGTGGTCATCCCACCGGACGGCGTGTCACCGATGTCTATGGCGCAGCAAGGCCAGGGCGGTGCGGCACCGGCGAGCACGCCCGGTGGCTCCCCGCCCGCTGCCGCCAAGCCGGCGACCAAGCCGCCCGCGGCGAGCCCGTCCGCCGCGCAGCAACACCGTCCATGACCCACGGCCGGGTGTGGCGCGATGAACTGGACGCCCATCGCCGGAGATCCTCGGTTCTTCCGCCGCAGCGGCCCGCATAGCTTGGCGGCGGTGGCCGAGGCAGCGGGCGCGGTCGCTCCGGCCGCGCCTTTGATGCTGACCGGGGTGGCGCCGCTGCAGACCGCGAAACCGGACGAGGTCAGCTTCCTGGACAACCGCAAGTACGCGGCGGCCCTGGCCGGGACCGCGGCCGGTGCGGTCGTCGTACACCCCGACATGGCGGCTCGGGTGCCGCCCGGCGCCGTGGCAATCGTCGCTCCCGAGCCCTATGCCGCCTGGGCCCGCGTGGCCGCGCTGTTCCACCCGTTGCCCCCGATCGCCCCCGGGGTGCATCCGTCCGCGGTGGTGGCGGCGGAGGCCAGGGTGGCATCCAGCGCGGAGGTCGGGCCGCTCGCGGTGATCGCCGCCAACGCCGACATAGGGTCACGCTGCCGCATCGGCCCGTTGGCGACGATCGGCGAAGGCGTCGTTCTCGGTGCGGATTGCCGGATCGGTGCCCAGGTCTCGCTCAGCCACGCGCTACTCGGCGATCGAGTGGTGGTTTATCCCGGCGCACGCATCGGCCAGGATGGGTTCGGGTTCGCTATGATGGACGGGGCCTTCCTCAGCGTTCCGCAACTCGGCCGCGTGATCCTCGAGGACGACGTCGAGGTCGGAGCCAACACCACCATCGATCGCGGTTCGTTGCACGATACGCGCATAGGTGCCGGTTCCCGCCTCGACAACCTCGTGCAGATCGGGCACAACGTTCGTCTCGGCCGCGGTTGCGTGATCGTGTCGCAGGCTGGCATCTCCGGTTCCACGATCCTGGAAGACCACGTCATGGTCGCTGGCCAGGCGGGGTTGACGGGCCATCTGCGGATCGGACGTCGGGCGCGGATCGGGGCGCAGGCCGGGGTGATGTCCGATGTGCCGGAAGGTGCCGACGTGGTCGGCAGCCCGGCCCAGCCGGCGCGGGAGTTCTTCCGCCACCTCGCCGTGCTCCGGCGCCTGGTGCGGGAGGCGACCGCCAGGCGCACGAAGCGGGATACGGGGACGGAGACGGATACGGACTGATTGCCATGGATTCGCCGGCGACTGAGGCAGCACCGTCCGCCACTGCCAGCGTGGTCGACATCGCGCGCATCATGCGCGTGATCCCGCATCGGTACCCGTTCCTGATGATCGATCGCGTCGTCGACGTGGTGCGTGACCGATCCGCGGTCGGCATCAAGAACGTCTCGGTGAACGAATCATTCTTCGCCGGCCACTTTCCCAACCATCCGGTGATGCCCGGCGTGCTGATCATCGAGAGCATGGCGCAGACCGCCGCGGTCCTGGTGGTCGAGACCTTGGGTCCCGAATGGGAAGGCAAGCTGGTCTATTTCATGTCGATCGAAGGGGCGAAATTCCGCCGCCCAGTGGTGCCAGGTGACCAGCTCCGCATCCACGTCACCAAGGAGCGCAACCGGGGCAATGTCTGGAAGTTCCACGCGGTAGCCCGGGTGGACGATGTCTCGGTGGCCGAGGCGACCTATGCCGCGATGATCATGGACCGGCCGACAGCGCCGTCCGAGACGCCGTAATCGTGCCAGAATTACCGCCGAAACAAGCGGTTACACCCAGAACATCGAAATAAAGGGCAACAATGATTGAGTTGGTCGGCGTGGCATGGCGCCCTAGCCTCCCGGCGGCTTGCCGCGAGTGAGACGCACCGGAATGGATGCCATGCCTGAACCCTTAGCCCTGCGGCCGTCGCGCAACGCCATTCACCCCACGGCGATCATCGCCCGCGGTGCCGAGTTGGGCAGCGGCGTGCGCATCGGTCCCTACTGCACCATCGGTGCCCACGCGGTGATCGAGGATGGCGCCGAACTGGTCTCGCACGTCGTGATCGATGGCCACACCCGGATCGGCGAGGACGTGGTATTGTATCCGTTCTGCACCGTCGGGTTGGCGCCACAGGACCTGAAATACGCCGGGCAGCCGACGGCGTGCGAAATCGGCGCGCGCACGCAAGTTCGCGAGCACTGCACGATCCATCGCGGCACGGTAACCGGCAAGGGGATCACCAGGGTCGGTTCTGACTGCCTGCTGATGGCGGTCGCGCATGTCGCGCATGACTGCACGCTGGGGAACCATGTCATCGTGGCGAACAACGCGGTCATGGGCGGACATGTCAGCATCGCCGACCATGCGGTGATCGGCGGCGCGGCGGCGGTCCATCAGTATGTACGCATCGGCCGGGCGGCGATGATCGGTGGGGTGTCCGGGGTCGAGGCCGATGTGATCCCGTTCGGCAGCGTGATCGGCAACCGCGCCCGGCTGGTCGGGCTGAACGTGATCGGATTGAAGCGACGCGGCTTCGACCGGGCGCAGATCCAGTTGCTGCACGGCGCGTTCCGCGACCTGTTCCGCCGGGAAGGCGTGTTCGCGCAACGTCTGGCCGCCACGCGGGCGCATTATGGCAGCGAGCCCCTGGTGGCGGAGGTTCTGGCATTCATCGACGCCCCTAGCCATCGCGGACTGATCCGCTCGGAGTGAGCCAGGCGCTGGGCATCCTCGCTGGCGGCGGTCCGCTGCCGGGACGGATCGCCGCCGCCGCGCGCGCGGCGGGGCGTCAGGTATTCCTGGTCGGCCTCGAGGGGTTTGCCGACCCTGCGGTATTGGCGTCGTGGCCACACGAGGTGATCCGCATCGGCGCCGCGGGGCGCATTCTGGCGGCGTTGCGTGCCCATGCGTGCCGCGACCTGGTGCTGATCGGGCCGGTGCGGCGGCCGTCGCTGCTCGATCTGCGTCCGGATGCCGAAGGCGCCCGCATTCTCGCCCGCATCGGCCGTGCCGCCTTCGCCGGGGACGATGGATTGCTGGCAGCCGTGGTGAAGGTACTCGGCGAGGAAGGCTTCCAGGTGCTCAGTGCAAATCAGGTGCTGAATGAGGCAATCGCGCCCGCCGGCCTGCTGACGCGCACCGCGCCAGATGCGCTGGCCATGGCCGATGTCCGGCGCGGGATCGCCGTCGCGCGTGCATTGGGCGCGGTGGATGTCGGCCAGGCCTGCGTGGTACAGCAGGGCATCGTGCTGGCGGTCGAGGCGGCCGAAGGGACAGATGCCATGCTGGCACGCTGCGCGGAACTCGCACGCGCCGGGCCAGGCGGCGTGCTGGTAAAGCTGGTCAAACCCCGCCAGGACCGGCGCGCCGACCTGCCGACGATCGGACCCGCCACCGTCGCCGGCGCTCTGGGTGCGCATCTGCGCGGGGTTGCATTCGAGGCGGGCGGGACCATTCTGGCCGACCGGGAGGCCGCGATCGCCGCGGCGGACGTGGCCGGCATGTTTCTGCTGGGCCTCGGTCCGGATGAGCTGAGGGGAGAGGGCATATGAGCCGATACCTGCACACCATGATCCGCGTCGGCAACCTGCAGCGCAGCGTCGACTTCTACACCAAGGCATTCGGCATGCGCGAGCTGCGCCGCCGCGATGTGCCTGATGGCAAGTACACGCTCGCCTTCGTCGGCTTCGGTGACGAGGACAGCAACACGGCGATCGAGCTCACCTACAACTATGGCGTCGAGAAATACGAGATGGGTGGCGCCTTCGGCCATCTGGCGATCGGGGTGCCGGATGTCGCTGCGGCGTGCGAGGTCGCGGCCGAGGCCGGCGGCACGGTGACGCGTCCGGCCGGACCGGTGAAGTTCGGCACGACGATCATTGCCTTCGTCAAGGATCCCGACGGCTACATGATCGAGCTGGTGCAGCGACCGTAGCTGCCATTCCAGGATCGCGATCTCGGGGCCGCGCCGCCACCAAGGCGATCACGTTGACGAACGCTGGTGGCGATTTTGCGCGCACACGGCAGTCTGCCTAGTATCCAATCGCAGCGATCGATACTCAAACCAGAGAGCGATGTGTCGACCTTTGGTGAAGTCGACACCAGTTTGGCGCCATAGCTCCGGAGATGCGCGATGGCAGAGGAATTGCCCCCGCGGGAGGCAATGGAATTCGACGTGGTGATAGTCGGCGGGGGACCCGCTGGTCTCGCCGCTGCGATCCGGTTGAAACAGCTTGCGCCGGACGCCGGCGTCTGTCTGGTCGAGAAGGGCAGCGAGATCGGCGCGCATATCCTGTCCGGTGCGGTGGTGGAACCGCGCGCGCTCAATGAGCTGATCCCTGACTGGCGGGAAAAGGGTGCGCCGCTGGACACACCCGCTTCGGATGATCGCTTCCTGTACTTGACGGCGACGCGCGCCTTCCGCCTGCCGACACCGCCGCAGATGCACAACCAGGGCAACTTTATCGTGTCGCTCGGAAATGTCTGCCGTTGGCTGGGACAGCAGGCAGAGGCGCTGGGTGTCGAGATCTATCCTGGGTTCCCCGCCGCCGAAGTGCTGGTGGAAGACGGCCGCGTGACCGGCGTTGCGACCGGAGACATGGGGATTGGCAAGGACGGCAATCCCACCGACAACTTTCAGCGCGGCATGGAACTGCGCGCACGCTACACGCTGTTCGCCGAGGGTTGCCGCGGTTCGCTGTCGAAGCAGCTCATCCGCCGCTACGATCTGCGCGACGGGCATGATCCGCAGACTTATGCGATCGGCATCAAGGAGCTGTGGGAAGTACCGGCGGAGAACCATAAGCCGGGACTGGTCGAACATACGATCGGCTGGCCGCTCGACCGCGGCACCTATGGCGGCTCGTTTCTTTACCATTTCGGCGATAGCCTGATCTCCTACGGTTTCGTCATCGGCCTCGATTATCGCAATCCCTGGCTGTCCGCGTTCGACGAGATGCAGCGGTTCAAGACACATCCGGCAGTGCGCAGGCACTTCCAGGATGGGCGCCGGATCAGCTACGGCGCACGCGCGCTGAACGAGGGCGGGCTGCAGTCGATCCCGCGCCTGACATTTCCCGGTGGCGCACTGATCGGCGACGCGGCGGGATTTGTGAACGTGCCGAAGATCAAAGGCACGCACACATCGATGAAGTCCGGCATGCTGGCTGCCGAGGCGGTCGCCGCGGCGCTGGCGGACGGCGGCACCGGCGACCTGTCGCGCTATGAAACCGCGCTGCGTGCCAGCTGGGTGTGGCAGGAGCTGTCGCTTGTCCGCAATGTTCGCCCATCCTTCGCCAAATTCGGCTTGTGGGGTGGGCTGGCATATTCGGCGGTGGACACGTACGTCTTGCGCGGCAGGTCGCCTTGGACATTCCACCATCCGCACCCGGACAACGAAACGTTGTTCGATGCATCGGCGGCGCCACGCATCGACTATCCACGCGCCGACGGCGTGCTGACATTCGACAAGCTGTCGTCGGTGTTCATCAGCAATACCAATCACGAGGAGAACCAGCCCCCGCACCTGCGGCTGGCTGATCCTGATCTGGCGATCACCTTGAACTGGCAGCGCTACCGCAGCCCGGAAGTCCGCTACTGTCCGGCCGGTGTTTACGAGATCGTCGGCGCCGATGAAGGCAATCCGCGCCTGCAGATCAACGCGCAGAACTGCGTGCACTGCAAGACCTGCGATATCAAGGATCCGGCGCAGAATATCGACTGGGTCACACCGGAAGGCGGCGGTGGCCCGAACTACCCGGGAGGCATGTAAACTACAGGAAACGCCGGCGGACGCTGAGTCGTTGCCTCAAATCCGCATGACTCGCACGAACCCATCAGCTAGATTGTGCGAATGCAGCATACCCGCAGCGCGCGGCGCGCGTTTCTTCTCGCCCTTACTCTACTGTCGGCCTGCGCGGCAGCGGACCCGTCGCCGAGCCATACCCCGCCGCGGGCGGGCCACGATGCACCTACCGGCGTGTTCGCCGACTTTCTCACCGGGCGTTTCGCGCTGACCCAGGCCGACGCGCAAACAGCGTCCACGCAGTTCCTGAATGCGCTCGCCGCGCGCCCGGACGACCCGGAACTGCTGCAGCAGGCATTCATCGCCAGCATGATCGCCGGCCGGTCGGAAGCTTTGCAGCTTGCCCGTCGGTTGCCGGACAGCCAGGCCGCACAGTTGCTGCTCGGACAGTCGGAAGTGCTCGCCGGCCACTGGCAGGCCGCGGAGCAGCGCTTCCGCGCCCTGCCGCGGCAGGGCCTCACCCAGCTCCTGCAGCCGCTGCTGATCGCCTGGACCGAGCAGGGCGACGGCCGCACCGACGCCGCGCTGGCGACCTTGCGTCCCTTCATGGACGGTCAGCGGTTTCGCGGCGTCTACACGCTGCATGCCGCGATGATCGCCGACCAGGCAGGACGCACGGCGGAAGCGGCCAAGTTGTATCGCCAGGCGCAAAGCGAGTTCGGCGGCATGAACCTGCGGCTCGCGCAGATCCTGGCCAGCGCGGAGGCCCGCCAGGGACACCCCGGCGAGGCGCAACGAACACTGGCAGCCATGGCCGGCGGCGCGCCGGATATGGCAATCGCGGTCAAGACGCTGGCGGCCGCCAGCACGACCCCGCCGGTTCCTCGACCGCAAGACGGCATCGCGGAAGCCTATCTGGCGCTCGCGGCAACGCTGCGCGCGCAGGATTCCGGCGACTTCGCCATGCTGCTGCTGCGGCTCGCCCTTGATCTGCGGCCCGATTTCACCGCCGCCAGGCTGCTCGCCGCCGAGATCCTGGAAGGCGGCCACCATCCAGAGAGCGCGCTGCAGATGCTGACCCCGGTGGCGGCGGACGATCCGTTGATCGGCGTGGTGCGCCTGCAGCGGGTTGGTCTGACCGACCGCCTGGGGCATTCCGAAGAGGCGATCCACGAGTTGCGGCGCATCGGCCACGATTTCCCCGACAGTCCGGTGCCGCCGATGCGCGAAGGCGATGTGCTGCGGAGCAAGCAGCGCTTCGCCGAGGCTGTCGCGGCGTACGATCGTGCCATCGAGCGGATCAAGACCCCGGGCCCGGCCGGCTGGCTTGCCTACTACGATCGCGGCATCTGCTACGAGCGGCTGCACCAGTGGCCCAAGGCCGAGGCTGATTTCAGGCACGCCCTCGCGCTGTCGCCGGACGAACCGTTCGTGCTGAACTACCTCGGATACTCCTGGGCCGACATGGGCAAGAACCTGGTGCAGGCCCGGGACATGATCGAGAAGGCGGTGCAGCGCCGCCCCAACGACGGCGCCATCATCGACAGTCTGGGCTGGGTCATGCTGCGCCAGGGCGATACGGCGAACGCGGTCAAGACGCTGGAGCGCGCCGTCGAACTGGAACCGGAGGATCCATCGATCAACGGCCATCTGGGCGATGCCTATTGGGCGGCCGGACGCAAGCTGGAGGCGACGTATCAATGGCGCCGCGCGCTGTCCTTCAACCCGGAACCCGGCGACGCCGCCAAGCTGGAGGCAAAGTTGCAAGGCGGTCAGCCGGCCACCGTGGTCAGTGGCCAGTAGGACCTTGTGCCTGAGCGCCTGATCGAGGCGGCGCCGGCCAAGGTCAACCTTTACCTGCACGTCACCGGGCGCCGCGACGATGGCTACCACCTGCTGGACAGTCTCGTCGTGTTCGCCGGCATCGCGGATACACTGGCCGCCGAGCTGGCAGACGGATTATCGCTGCAGGTGAAGGGCCGGTTTGCGGCCGCGCTTGCCGACGAGCCGGACAATCTGGTTTTGCGCGCGGCGCGGTCCCTGGCGGCAGCCGCCGGCACGCGGCACGGCGCGGCGCTGACCCTGGAAAAGCGTCTGCCGGTCGCGTCGGGAATTGGCGGGGGCTCCGCGGACGCCGCCGCCACGCTGCGCCTGCTGCCCCGATTATGGCGGCTGGCTGGCAGTGCCGGCGTGCATGCCCGCCTCGCCGCGCAACTCGGCGCCGACGTGCCGGTCTGTTTCCGCAGCCGGCCGGCACACATGCAAGGGATCGGCGAACGGCTGGCACCCGCGCCCACCCTGCCCGCCTGCGGCATCCTTCTGGTCAACCCCGGGGTCGCTCTGGCCACAGCCGAGGTATTTCGCGCCCGCCAGGGCGGCTGGTCGCGCCACGCAATCCTGCCGCCGGCATGGCGCACGGCGTCCGCCATGGCGGCCGACCTCGGCGCGCTGCACAACGACCTCCAGCCGGCCGCGGTCAGCCTTCGGCCGGCGATCGGCGCGGTGCTGACCGCGCTACAGGCCACATCGGGCTGCCTGTTGGCACGAATGAGCGGTTCCGGGGCGACCTGCTTCGGCCTGTACAACGATATCGGAGCGGCGCGGGACGCCGCGGACGCACTGCCCGATCCGACCTGGTGGCGCTGGGCAGGTCCGCTGCGACACGCGTAAGGCTTTACCCGGCCCGATACCGGACCTATTCAGGCCCGGGTGGGGCGTAGCCAAGGGGTAAGGCAGCGGATTTTGGTTCCGCCACCGGAGGTTCGAATCCTCCCGCCCCAGCCAGGTGTCCCCGGGCCTGACCCGGGCGCGCCGGTCTCAGCTCGACACCCGCTCCGTCGCCGGCGCCGTGCGCCGCAACTCGCAGATGGCCGCGTATATCTGCTGCCACAGATCGAAGCCCGCGGTGTCGCCCTGCTGACGCAACTCGGCGGCCCGCTCCTGCGCCACGGCCTGGGCCCGGAGGCCATGCAACTTGATCATCGACAGCGCGGTTGCCTGCGCGTTCCGCCGAATATCGTGCTCTTGCATTGCAACGTCCCTTCGCGGTTGCCCGAGCTATATGCGGAGACGCGGTCCGTCCTGCCAGTCGCGGATGCGTCAATCCTTAACGGCGGCTGGAATCGAAGCCCAGGAACCCGGCATTCGGGTTGGGCGTTCCGCCATCGCCGCTGAACAGCCGGGCAGTCTGCGTGGCGGCTGGCTCCGACGCGGTGACCGCGCGCGGCGGCGCGCGCTTCGCCTGCCGCACCGGCTGCTTCGGCTCCGGCTTGGCGACCCTTGCCTGCTTGGGCTGGCTCGGTCGCACTTCGTCCGCCGCCCGCATCGACAGCAACATGAACGAAATGTCGTTGCGCCCGAGATCGATCGACAGCTCGAGCGGAGTCATGCCGAGGATGTTGCGCGCGTGGAGATCGGCACCGCGGCTGAGCGCATCGCGCGCGGTGGCGATATCACCGCGGTTGATCGCGTCGAACAGCGCGTCGTTCGGCTCCATATCGGCGGGGACGCGGGTCAGCGGCGCGGCGCCTCCACCGCCTGACCCCGCACCCGGCAGCGCCGGAGGCGGGGCCGCGGCCGGTGGCGGTTTCGCGGCCCTGCCGTTGTTGCCGATCTGATTGAACATCTGGGCCCGGGCGGGCAGCGCAACCGCCAGGGCCAACCCCGCCGCCATCGCGGCAATCGCGAATCCAAATCTCATGCCCGCAAATCTAACTCAAGGCGGATTCAGCCACCAGAACCCTGCCGAGAGATACGTCGCAAAACAACTCCAGGCGAGATACGGCGCCATCAGCCAGGCCGCGAGACGCCTCACCCGCCAAAAGGCCAGCATCGTCAGTGCGATCAATGCCAGCAGCACCAGGCAGACGGCGAAGGCCAACGGTGGGCTCCGCAACGCGAAGAATGCTGGCGTCCAGCACGCGTTGGCGGCGAGCTGCCAGCCCCATAGCCGAAGCGGCCGGACAGACGCAGAACGCCGCCACGTCAGCCAGCCGGCGAAGCCGATCATGACGTAGAGCGCTGTCCAGACCGGGGCAAACACCCAGTTCGGCGGGGTCCCGAGCGGACGGTGCAGCGACACGTACCAGACGCGCGACATCCTCTCAACGACCGAGCCATCGGCCAATCCAACCAGCAGACAGAGTCCGACGAATCCCGCCAGTGCAAGGACTGGTGAAACCGGGGCGGAGGACCCGGGGTAGGACCCCCATTCGTTGGGATCGGTGTTCAGGAAGACACGAACCCCTTTGCGGACCGGCGTTGCTGTTGCACGCAGGATGTAGGTGTTCACAGAACGCCTACCAACCATTCACCCGTGGCCAGATCGCTACGACTTCATCGGTTCCCTCCACCACAAAATAGCGATCATGGGCGGCGGCAGTCATGCAGGTGTGGTTGGGAGCGATGCGCAGCCTGGCGCCGACCGGGAGATCGATAGGATGGGCGGGATCGGCCCGCACCACACCATGTTCCTGATACGCGCGGTCAACGATGGCATCGCCGAAGTTCCGCCTGCCCGCCGCATCGAGCACCAGGCCAAAGCCGTAGTCCTTTGCCACGTCCGCGGTGCTGCGGTCCTTCGACAGCGCGAGGCCGCCGGCATCCACCAGAAGACGGCCGGGTCTGCGACCGATCACGGCGGTCAATACGGTCAACGCGATCGCGTCGAGGTCATGGGTGCCGATCTCGGCCTGGAACAGGTCGCCGAACATGTAGACGCCGGCGCGCACTTCCGTGACCCCGTTGAGACGGACCGCGTGCAGAACGGTCGGCGAACTGCCCATCGAGACGATCGGCATCGCGTATCCAGCCGCGCGCAGGCGCTCGGCGGCGCGCACCACGCCGGCTCGTTCGGCCTCGGCAATCTGCGCGATCTCCTCGGTGCCGCGGCCGGCATAGGAGTGTCCCGCATGGGTCAGCACACCCGCCAAACAGGTGCCCAGCCGCGCCGCGATCGCGGGCAGCAGGTCATCGTCCGGAGCGACGCCGCCGCGACCCTCGCCAGTGTCGATCTCGATCAGCGCCCGCGGTGGCGCTGGGTGCGACGCGATCGCCCCCGCCACGTCCAGGTCATCCGTCAGCACCGTGACCGAGGCGCCCGCGCTGTTCAGCTTCGCCACCTGGTCCAGCTTCTGCGGCGCGATGCCGACGGCGTACAAGATGTCGGCAATGCCATGACCGGCGAAATACTCGGCTTCGGCCAGGGTCGAGACAGTAATGCCGCCCGGCTGCCCGGCCGTCGCCAGTCGCGCCACGTCGATCGACTTGGCCGTTTTCATGTGCGGGCGCAGCGGCACCCGGTGCCGCGCCAGCCAATGCGCCATTGTGCCGATGTTGCGCAGCAGGATGTTGCGGTCGAGCACCAGACAGGGCGTCGGCAGATCGGCCAGTCTCATCCCGGCCACTCCGCCGTGGCGTCGATCGGCAGCACAGGCCGCGGCAGGTGCTTCCAGGCGAAGCGTGAGAGAACGGGACTGGTCAGGCCCGGGGCGTCCACTTCGATCACCCGCTCGTGGCGGAAGAATTCGTCGAAGCCGCCGCGGAAGTGCCCGCGCGACTTCACCACCACGACACGGGCCGCGGCGATGTCGAGGCCGAACGCCTCGAAGAACACCGGATCGGCACACTGCACCCGGGTGGTGATCACCACGACGGCGATGCCGTCGAGTTGCAGCGCCGCGCACGGACCGAGCGCCAGCGTATTGTTGGCATAGATGCCGCGCCGGCCACGCATGTCGCCGTCGTGCAGCCGGCGCACTGTTGCGGGCGCGGAGAACGGCTTCGCGAACTCGTCGCCACCATCGCGGTTGAACCGGGCGGTGAAGCGAGCGCCCTCGCCGAGCCGGTGCGCCTCTGTCGCCAGTGCCGGATCATGGATGACTCCGACCAGCGCGCCTCCCACCCCCGCCGTGTGAAAGGCTTCCAGTATCGACATCGTATTGCCGCGACCGCCGCCGCCGGGATTGTCAGCCACGTCGGCGAAGATCAGCGCCGGCTTGCCGACACCCCCGGTCCCCTTCGCCAGCCGTACGGCCTCGTCCAGCGAGGTAAGCCTGGCGCGAAACCGATCGCGTCTCGCCCATCCCGCCACGGCGACCTCGTGCGCCAGCCCGTTCGCCGCTTCCGGATCGGTCGCCGTCACCACCACGGTCAGGCCGTTGAACGGCGTGTCCGCATAGGCAAACCCGCCCATCACCGACACGTTGAGCACGCGCCCGGCATAGGGCGGTTCGTGCATGCGCTGCTGGCCGAGGTCGATCAGCTCGCCATATGGACGCTCGTGCGCGTCCTTGCCGGTCAGCATGCTGACGGTGGGCGGCACGATAGGCAGGCGCATGCGCGCGAGGTGGGTGCGCGTGCCCGCCATCAGGCGCCGCAGCAACTGCGCTGACTCCGCACCGCGCTCGCGCATGTCGAGATGCGGGTTGGTGCGGTAGCCGACATACGCATTGACCAGCGCAACATTCGCCTCGGAGACATTGGCGTGCAGATCGTAGCTGGCGACGACCGGGGTGGCGGGACCGGCGATGCGGCGCACCAGCGCAAGCAGCGTCCCCTCCGGGTCGTGGTCGTCGGTGGCGAGCCCGGCGCCGTGCAGTACGCAGTACGCGCCATCGAGCCGACCGGCGTCGCGCAGTCCGGCCTCCCACTCCGCCAGCATGCGATCGAAGAACCGCTGATCCACCGGGCCGTTCGGCTCGGCCATGGCCAGCAGGATCGGCACAGGTTCCCATTCGCCGGCGGCGTCCATCTCCGCGACGAACCCCGGGAGCTCACCCAACATATGCGGCGCGGCAGAGCGGGCATCCGCGAGCATGGCTTCACCGCGTATCAGCGTACGGGCGGCAAAGTCCCGCTCGGTCGCGGTGGGCGCGAAGCGGTTGCACTCGATCGAGAAACCGAGCAGCGCGATGCGCGGACTCACAGCGCTACTCCCAGAAGCTCGGCAATCCGCGGCGTGGCCTTCAGGCCGCTGCCGGTGAGCACCAGGACGGTCGTCTGTTCGGGGGTTATGGTGCCAGCCTCCAACAGCTTGCCGAACGCGGCCACGGCCTGCGCCGAGGTCGGCTCGACATAGATGCCGATGCGGGCCAACGCGAGGGTCGCCGCGGCGATTTCCTGCTCGCTCAGCATCACGGCGCCGCCGCGTGTCTCGCGCAGCGTGCCAAGCACCTCTGCGAACCGGACCGGCTGGGCAATGGCGGTACCTTCGGCAATCGTTGGCCGGACCTCGGCGGCGACCGGCCCATCGACACCCGCCAGGAAAGCTGCCGCGATCGGGCCGCAATTGGCTGGCTGTGCCGCGAAGATCCGCGGCAGCACCTCGATCTCGCCGGCGCGCAGCAGTTCCGAGAAGCCGATCTCGCAGCCCAGCACGTTCGAACCGGCGCCGCAGGGTGTGACGATGTTGTCGGGCGCCCGGAAGCCGAGATCCTCCCACAACTCGTACGCCAGCGTCTTGGTGCCGTGCAGGAAGAACGGGTGCCAGTTGTGGCTGGCATAGAACACCGTCGCCGAGCGGCGCACGGCCGCATCGGCGGTGTCCTGACGGGTCCCCGGAATCAGCTCCACTGCCGCCCCATGCGCGCGCATCTGCACGGTCTTCGCCGGACTGGTCGAGGCGGGCGCCATAATCGTCGCATGCAGCCCGCCAGCCGCGGCATAGGCGGAGACCGCGGCGCCGCCATTGCCGGAACTGTCCTCGAGTACCGCGCGCACGCCCTGCGCACGCAGCAGCGACAGCATGACGCTGGCGCCGCGGTCCTTGAAGCTTCCGGTCGGCATGAACCACTCGCATTTCAGCAGCACTGGCGCGCCATGCAGTGCGCAGCGGATCAGCGGCGTGCAACCCTCACCGAGGGTGATCGGATCGTCCACCTGCATCGGCAGCGCCGCCCGATAGCGCCACAGGCTCCTTGTCGTGCTGGCGATCTGTGTCCGGGCGATCCCGGGCAGCGGCGTCAGCAGCAGTGGCGCGCGGTCAGCGCCGCACCAGCGTGGCTGCGCCAGCGGAAACGTCTCGCCGGTACGCGGGTCGAGGTAATCGGGTGCCATCGGCGCAGTCTGCGCCTTTCGTGCCTGGCAGGGGAGTGGGTTCACGCAGTCCCGCAATGTTGGCCTATACCCGCCGCGGCGGGAGGTGAGAGGATCGGCATGAGCACCAGCATCTCGGCGCGCCTGGATCGCGCCATCGAGACCTTGCCCCGAACCTATGCCGGCCCCGGCGGTGCCGTCGCGGTGTTGCGCAATGGCGAGGTCCTGGTTCGCCACGCCTGGGGCTGGGCCAATGCCGAACGGCGAATCCCGTTCACGCCGGGCACGCTGTTCCGTATGTGCTCGATCACCAAACAGTTCACCTGCGCGGTGGTACTGGACGCGTTCGCCGATCCTTCGCTGCTGGACGAGGACGTGCGGGCGCGTCTGCCTCTGCTGCGGCAGCCAGTCCCAGGGGCGCTGCATCTCTGCCACAACCAATCGGGTCTGCGCGACTACTGGGCCATCGCGATGCTGCACGGTTCGGCGGCCGAGGCGCCGTTCGGGGACTGCGAAGCTGCCCGGGTGATCGCCGGCATGAGGACGCTGCAGTTCGCGCCCGGGGCTCGCTATTCGTACGCCAATCAGAACTTCCGCCTCTTGGCCGATATTGCGCAGGCGCGCGCCGGCCGCAGCTTTGCCGAACTGTTGCGCACGCGCGTATTCGACCGAGCCGGCATGGCAACTGCCTTGTTGGCCGCCGACACCCGGGCGATGCCCGACGGCACCGAGGGGTACGAGGGCACGCCCGCAGCCGGTTTCCGCGCCGCCGAGAACCGGATCGTCTGGACTGGCGATGCCGGATTGGGGGCCAGCCTCGACGACATGATCGCCTGGGAGCGGCACATCGATGCGACGCGCGACGAGCCGGGGGCGCTCTATGCGCGTCTATCCGCCCGTGTGGGCTTCTCGGATGGCACTGTCGCCGCCTATGGCTTCGGCCTCAATCGCGGAGTTCATTTCGGGCGATCGGTCACCGGGCATGGCGGCGCGCTCCGGGGCTGGCGCAGCCACCGGCTGTACGTGCCCGCGGAACGTGTCTCGGTCGTCGTCATGTTCAATCACCTGGCGGACGCGCACGACGCCGCGCTCGACGTCCTTGCCGCGGTGCTGGGCGAGGAGCCTGCTCCGCCACCAGAGCCGCAGCCCGCACCCGACTGGCTCGGGGCCTACATGGATCGCGAAAGCGGACTTTCCGCCCGAGTCGATATGGCCGATGGGAAGGTCCGCTTGCGTTACGGCCATCATCCGGACCTGCTTCGGTTACAGCCGGACGGGACTGCAAGCAGCCCTACGGCCCGGCTGAGACCGGACGATGGGGGGCTTTGGATGGATCGCCTGACCGAGAACCGCAGTACGCTCCTGCGCCCCTGTCGCAGCGCCCCGATGCAGGACATCGCCGGTCGCTATCGCTGCGACGAGCTCGATGCGGAACTGATGGTGACCGATGCGGGCAGCGTGCTGTACGGCGGCTTTTCCGGATTCCTGGGCCAGGGCCGAATGGAGCTGATGAGCCCGGTCGGTGGCGATGTCTGGCTGCTGCCCTGCGCGCGCGCGTTGGACCATACCCCGCCGGGCGACTGGACGCTGGCCTTCCGGCGCGATGCATCGGGCGGGATCGGCGGCGTCACGGTCGGCTGCTGGCTGGCCCGCCGTCTGCAGTACCGCCGCATCTGAGGCATGATGAGGTCAGGTTGGCCTCATTATGCATTGACTTTCTTCATTTGAACGCGCGGCTCGGACCTCGGCGATGCCTCCTCGGGTCACGCGCCGGCCGGCGTTAACCCCCGCCGCCGCGGCTCCCGCTAAGCTGTGGCGGGACAAAAAGTCAAAGGAGGGTGTGTGCCGACCTTCCGCTACTATCTGCTCGACAGCAATCGCCGCATCGTCGCCGCCGAGTTCCTCGATTCTTCCGACCTCGATGCAGCAATCATCGAGGCATATGACAGTTGCCGGAACCTGGGTTCCGACCGAGTGCAGGGTTTCGAGATCTGGCAGGAAACCGTGCTTCTGCATCAGGGAAGGTGGAACGGCTCCGCTACCGGGCGCGACTGACCGGAGCTGCCGGCGTTCTGCGGCAGTGTCGCCGTGGACGGCCGGCAAAAGTTGCAACTTGGGCCGGTTCTCACCGAGACTGCTGCTTCCGCAGCGACAGCAGGAGTGGCATGAGCAACGCTGAAACCGATGTCATCGGCCTCGCGCGCGACCTCATAGCGATCGACAGCCGCAGCTCCGTCTCAAATCTACCGGTGGCCGATCGTGTCGAAGCCTCGCTGTCCGGCTTCGATATCGAGCGCATCGACTACGCCGACGGGGCGGGCGTCGCCAAGCGAGCGCTCGTGGCACATCGAGGCCCCCCCGGCGGGATCGCCCTTTCAGGCCACATGGATACGGTTCCGGATACCGGCTGGGAGGAGAATCCCTGGTCCGCTCGGGTCGATCAGGACGGTCTTCTGCACGGTCTCGGCAGCACCGACATGAAGGGTCCGGTCGCTGCCATCATCGTGGCGGCACGATCGTTACCGTCGAGCGTGCCCGTCACCCTGCTGATCACCACGGACGAAGAGACCACGAAGCGGGGTGCGCGGCTGATCGCGCAGCGATCGGAACTTGTCCGGCAAGTGCAACCCGCCGGCATCATCGTCGCCGAGCCGACCGGGCTTTCGCCCGTGCGCGGCCATCGCAGCCATGTCGCGTTCACCTGTGTGGCGACCGGCACACAGGCCCACAGCAGCACCGGCCGCGGCCGTAACGCGAACTGGGACCTGATCCCGTTCCTGGTGGAGATGAAGACCCTGTTCGAGCGGCTGCGCAGCGACGCCAGCCTGCACGATGCCGAGTACGACCCGCCATTCAGCGACTTCAATCTGGTGCTCGACAATCACGGCGCGGCCATGAACGTGACCGTGCCCAAGGCCACGGCGCGGATAAAGTTCCGCTACTCGGCGAAGCTCGATCCGGCTCCCGTCCTGGCGGCGGTTCATGAAGCCGCGCAGCGCTGCGGCGTCGCCGTCAACGAGGCGCGGGAAGGCTTTCCGCCCGAACTGCCGGCCGACCATCCGCTGGTGCAGCGTTGCGTCGCGCTGACCGGCAAGCCGGCGGCTACCGCACCCTACGGCACCGATGCATCGGAATTACAGGCGATCGCCCCCTGTGTGGTGCTGGGGCCGGGCGACATCGCCGAGGCGCACACACCGACCGAGAAGGTGCGCACCTCCGATCTCGTCGCCGCGGTACCGGTTTTCGCCAGACTGGCGGAAAGCCTGCTGTCGACCAGTCGGACGTAATCGGGAGATGTGAGCCCTTGCTCCGCCGCGCCCAGGTCGTGCGCGACCCGATCGGCGATCCCATGCCGATAGTGCAGCCCATCCCAGTAATTGTCCACTGCCTCGGTGATCGGGGTGGGCAGCATGAAGTCCAGCACCAGGCTGTTCGGCGTCCGCTCGGCCAAGGCGACCACTCGCCGTTTGCATTCGCGCCATGCCGCCTCGCCCGTCGAGCCAGGCGCGGGCATGATCTGCCGGCTATACGGAACGAAGTAGAGGATCTTGCGGGTGGTATCGGCGAAGGCGGCGACCGACCTGCCGAGCCGCTCGACCGCCGGGTAACGCCAAGCTGCCGGAGCACCGTCGCGTGTACCTGGCGGGATGAAGATCCCCGACAACCGCATATGCATGGCGACGCGGCCAGGGTCGTACTGGCTGTCCGGCGGTAGAAAGTCGGTGTATCCGTCGGCATCGTAGAATGGGTGTTTGATACCGATCAGGAAGCCGAACTGCTGCCCCGCCTCTTGCACCGCGAACAGGTTGAACATTTCGCGGTAGCCGCGCCATCCCGCCCCGTCATCGTACATCCACTCGGGGAAGGCACGGGGCGTCAGCAACTGCTCCGTGTCGCCGGTGATGCAGTAGCTGAGATCCAGTCCAACCACGACAATGCGCGCCGCCGGATGCGCGGCATGGAACACCCCTATCAGCCGCGCCTGCTCGTAAGGCGTCGCGGCGTTCATTGCCAGGTTGGCGAAGTGCGCCGAGAATTCGGTGTTCAACAAGGCGGGTCGTAACAGCCGGCTGGTGGACGTGCCGAACACGGCGCTGTCGAACCGGTCGGAAAGCGCCACCGAGGGATAGGAGTAGCGCTGGTTGCTGGCGACCAGGGCCCGATGGAGCGGCGGTGACAGACGCAGCATGTCGAAAGGGTCCACCAGCACGACAAATGCGTAGATCACGCCGACCGCCAGCGCCGATGTCCCCGCGGCGAGGCAGAAGAATCGGCGCCAGGTCGAGGTGGCGTCAGAACTGGAAGTAGATGAAGACATTCGGCAGCCGGCCGCCGACCAACAGCAGCAAGTAGGCCAATGCCGCACCTGCCGGGACGGCAAGCCAAGGTTTCGGTTGCAGCCTCTCAAGCGCGACCGTCTGGCTGGTCGGACCGAGCAGCGCGACCGCCGCTCCGCCGCCCAACGCCAGGACGAACTCGCGATCCAGCGCGATGCTTCCGATGCCGTGCCGCCCGATCATCGACAGCAGGACATCACCAGCGGTGGCGAAATCGGCGGCGCGGAACAATACCCAGCACGCCATGACGAACAGCAGGGTCACCGCCCAGGCGAGCGCCCGCGGCAAACGCACTCCGTGCGCCTGCCAGAGATGGTTCACAGCCAACGCTCCGCCGTGCAGTCCGCCCCATGCGACGAACGTCCAGTTGGCACCGTGCCACAGCCCGCCGAGTAGCATGGTCATCATGAGATTGGCGGCCTGGCGTAGCGAACCGCATCGGTTGCCGCCGAGTGGGATGTAGAGGTAATCGCGCAGGAAGCGCGACAGGGTCATATGCCAGCGCCGCCAGAAGTCCCGGATCGAGACGGCGCGATATGGCGCATTGAAGTTCAGTGGCATCCTGAGGCCGAACATCAGTGCCAGCCCGATAGCCATATCGGAGTAGCCGGAGAAGTCGAAATAGATCTGCAAAGTGTACGCGGCAGTGGCGACCCACGCCTCGGCTGCCGACAACGACATGCCGGCTGCCTTGCCGAACAGCGGATCGGCGACCATCGCCAGAGTGTCGGCCAGCGCGACCTTCTTGGCCACGCCGATGATGAAGAGCACAAAGCCGCGCGACAGGTTCTCCCACATCTCCGGCCGGCACGGATCGAGACGGAACTGATGGATGATCTCGTTGTGCCGGACGATCGGCCCGGCGATGAGCTGCGGAAAGAATGTGACGAACATGCAGAAGTCGAGAAAGCCATAGATGTGCCGGTCGCCGCGGCGCAGGTCCATAAGGTAGGAGATCTTCTGGAACACGAAGAAGCTGATGCCCAGGGGCAGGATCAGATCCCAGGGATGGAAAGCTTCGCCCAGCAGTGCATCGGCGGTCGCGCGGAAGAAGTCGGCGTATTTGAACAATCCGAGCACTGCCAGGTTCAATGCCACGCCGAGCAGCGGAACCCACTGTGCCCGCCCGCTGGCGAACCAGCGCACGATCAGCCAGTTCGCGACGGTAAGCCCGGCAAGCAGCGGGACGAACCGGACATCCCACCAGCCGTAGAAGACAAGGGACGCCACTACCACCACCGCCTGCCGTGCGTGGCGGCGGGCGTGCAGCGCATAGTACAGTGCCAGCACGATCGGCAGGAAACCGCAGATGAAGGCCTGCGAGTTGAACAGCATGGCGGGCGCTGACGGGTGCTAGTCGAGTTCCTCCAGCAGTCCCGCCATCAGCGCTGCACGCGGTGCCAGCTGTTCCCACAGTATGTGCTCATGGCTGGCATGCGCGCCGGAACCTGGGCAACCCAGGCCATCCAACGTGGGCACGCCCATAGCCGCTGTGAAGTTGCCATCCGAGCCGCCGCCCCGATGCTGCCGCGGCAGGGCGATCCCAACGGTTTCGGCAATCCCCCTTGCCTTGTCGTACAGCGCCAAAATGCCGGGGTCCTCGGCGAATGGCGGGCGATTCATGCCGCCCTCCACCACCACGCGGCAGCCTGGCGTCAGCGCGGTCGTCTCCAGCAGAAGACGCTCCATGACCTCGCCATCGGCGACTGAGTTCACCCGCAGGTCGATCTCGCAGCCAGCCTCAGGCGCGATCACGTTCGGCCGCGACCCGCCCCACACCGGTGCCGCGTTCATGGTAATTCCGCGGTCCAGGTCCACCATTTCGTGGATGCGGACAATCTGTCGCGCCACTTCCACCACCGCCGAGGCGCCGTCCTGGAAATTGCCGCCGGAATGCGCCCCTCGGCCTTCGACCTTCAGCACGAATCGACCCACCCCCTTGCGCGCCGTGACGCAGGCGCCCCCCTGCCCCGCCGGCTCGGGTATCAGCACGCAGGCCGCCTGCCCGGCCTCCCGCTCGATCAATTCGCGCGAAGTGGGGCTGCCAACTTCCTCATCCGGCGTCAGCAAGAGGACGATCGGCCGTCGCGTGCTCACCCGTTGCCGCAGAATCGACCGCACCGCGTGGAATGCGAGAAAGCTGCCCGCCTTCATGTCGTAGATGCCCGGCCCGTGCGCCTTCTCGCCATCGACGCGAAATGGCATGCCGTTCAGCGTGCCCACCGACCAGACCGTGTCGAGATGGCCCGCGACCAGCACCGGCTTGCCCTGCCCTTGTGTCCGCACGATCAGGTTGTCGGCGTAGCCGTCACGGCCAGGGATGCGGACCAGCGTCGCTCCGGCCCGCGTCAACTCGGCCTCTGCGACGTCAACCAGCCGATTGACCGCAACCGGGTCGGTGGTGGGCGTCTCCAGTTTCACCCAGTCGGACAGCTCTTCCAGCAGACGCGCGGAGGTTCCCACATCGGTACGCGGCATCGGTCGACCCCAGGCCGTTCCAAACGCTCCTGTGTGCACGCGATCGCCAACATTGTCCACGCGATGAGACCCAGGATGAGTGGCCACTGATAGCGGGAGAGTGATTGAATGCCTCCGGGCGGCACAACCTGGTACCGGCCCTTCCCATTCGGAGCAGCAGGTTACCGGCTGCTGGCCACACTGCCGCCTCGAAATGGATAGGTCTGTCCAAAAGGGACAGGGGGATACGCGCAGGTAATCGCCTGTCGAGGGTTTCCGGCAGCCGTACGCGGCGATGCCACCGGCGCCAGCCATCCTGGAGTTACCTCAACCGGGGGATACCGACGCTCCGGGCACGTCATTACTCATCCGAGCGCCAGTCGAAGCCAACGCTGCGGCACGCCTATCTCTGCGGGTGCGATCGCAGCCTAAGCAACGCAGACGGAATGGTGAGTCGATGCCCGTGCCTTGCCTGTGTGTTTCTGGACCGAGCGGCAGAACGCGGCGCGAGGTGACCCACCGGGCGGTGTCATGGCCGAGCCAGGGTCCCTCGGATGCACGGTCTCCGGCCCCCCCCGGCGAAGGGTCCCCTAGCTCTCAGGCAAATCCAGAAGCGAACCGAGATCGCCACTGATGGATGTTCGCGAGTCTGCTTTCCTGCCGCCGCCACTCCGATCGGCAGCGCCTAGCCCGGGCGTTGTCAGAACGCGAAAGGCCAGGAGGCCGGTCCCGGACTCGCAACGTAACCCGGGGTATACTCATCCACGCGCGCAACCGATTGGCCCGCAACCCCTGCTGACAATATCGGCGCTATTGGTCCTGGCAGACGCCCTGGTGTTCATCCTCGCTTCCGACGTGGCGGTGCTGGCGCGCAGGCCGGCCCCGGCCCGGATCCCGGAGCTCACACCGACAATACTGCTGTCCGCGGTGATCATGTCGGGTACCATGTGGATCAGCGGCGCTTACTCGAGGTTCGCAAGCGAGCGATTGAGCGCCCAGTTTGCCAGAGCCTTTCTCAATTGCAGCGCTGTGTTCGCGTTGTTGTTGCTGGTCGGTTACGCGACCAGGAGGCCGGCTTTCGCCTCCAGCCCGCCGCTGTCTGCGTGGTATCCCGCCACGCTCATCGGATTGGCTGCCGTCCGGCTGCTCGCATACTTCTCGGTGGATCGCTGGCGCCGCAGCGGCAGGTTGGCCCGGGTGGTGGCGGTCGTCGATCTTGCCGGAATGGGTGCTTCCCTGGCGCACCGGATTCAGCGGAACGACATATCGGAACTGCAATTCCTTGGCATGTTTTCCCGACGGCATTCCGCCGGTTATGCCATCGATGACCTGGTCTGGATCACGCGCTCGCAGCGGGTCGACGAAATCATCATCGCCGCAGGCGGTGCGAGCGAGTCCGAGGTGGAGAACGTCGTTGAGCAGCTCGGTGCCGTTCCGACCAATGTTCACGTATGCACCACATTGCAGCAGACCGGCCTTCTGCACCCCGAGCCATCGCTGGTGTTCGGTCAAGCGGTCCTGACGGTGCATCGCCGTCCTCTCGATGGCTGGGGCGCGGTGCTCAAGCGCGCCGAGGACCTTGTGGTTGGCGGGCTGATTCTGTTCCTGCTGTTGCCGCTCATGGGCATGATCGCGGTCCTGATCAAGCTGGACAGTCGCGGGCCGGTGCTGTTTCGCCAGAAGCGCCTGGGCCTGAACAACACCGTCTTCGAAATCCTCAAATTTCGCACCATGGTGTATGCGCCCGGGCCAGAACAGGACGTCCCCCAGGCGCGCCAGAACGATCCTCGCGTTACCCGCCTCGGCCGCCTGCTGCGGCGCACGAGCCTCGACGAGTTGCCGCAACTCTTCAACGTGCTGCGCGGTGACATGTCGCTGGTCGGCCCTCGGCCACACGCGATCCCGCACAATCAGCACTATTCGTCGGTGATCGGCGGCTATTGGTGCCGCCATCGTGTCCGCCCGGGCATCACCGGCTGGGCCCAGGTGAATGGCTTGCGAGGTGAGACAGACACGGTGGACAAGATGCGGCGGCGCGTCGAGTTTGATCTTGATTACATCAAGAGCTGGTCGCTGGTGTTCGATGCCAAGGTACTGCTCAGGACCGTGATCGTCTGCCTTCTGGACCGGGCGGCCTATTAGGGCGCGATCACCGAAGCGGAATTGCCGGACGTCTGAGTCGCGCGACATGCGAAGAGCCGGAGCGCTGTGACCGAAGGCGGAAGCGGGTCCCCTTTCGTGGAAAGTCGATACTAGGGCATGATTGGATCAGGTTGATCCGATCATGCCCTGGTAGCTCATTGATACAGGGCGCGAGTCACGCTTTCCGACGAACCCGCCTCAACCGATCGCGCTCTAGGCCTTACCGCTGCGTGCGGTGGCTGGCATCACACCGGCTGCTGCAACGCCGCGCGGCCGGTGGCCGGGCCGATCTCCGGGAACCGCGCGTCCCAGCTTCCTGCCGCGCATCGCGCCCAGTGGCTGAGCGTCGTCACCGCGCAGATAGTCGATGTCTATCCTGTCCGGCACCGCCACCCCCGGCCTGTTCCACCAATGACACGGCACCTGCTGGGAAAACATGAAGCCCACCGATTCCACCGCGGCGAACTTCTGCGGAGTCGAGACAAAACAGCGGATGAACCCCGCCCCCCGCTGAACCAACGCCTGCGCTGCCACCGACACGATCCATGCCAGCAAGGCAGGATCGGAATTCGCGCTCTGCAAGTGCACGATGCGGCCATCGTGGCCGGTTGCGGACGGCTCCAACTGCGCCAGCGCGAGCCCGACGACCGCTCCATCCAAGCTGAACACAAGGCAGAACGGCTGGGCGAACTCGATCGGCATGGCCGCAAGCCAAGCCCAGTGTTCCCGTTCGAGCAGGCCGACGAGAGCGCCGGAACCGTCCGCCGGCGCGTCACACCATTGTTCGCGGCTGAGCACCTGCACGTCCGACCTGCCGGGGGGTGGCGGAACTCGACCGGGCACCCGTAGCGGCAACCGCCGGTTTATCAGTCTGGCTAAAGGCTCGCGCGCCGGCCATTTCTGCCGAAGCAGATTTGCCGCCAGGCCGCGGGCGGTCACGGGCAAGACGTAGCTGCGTACCTCGGGCAGGGCGTCCCAACCTAGCCTGGGAAGGATCTGGCGCGTCATCTCGGAGCCGCCGACCACCAGTACCGGCTCTGGATACATCTTCAACTGCCGCAGCACGCGAAGTCCCAGGCCGAAGCGACGATATTTCGCCTGACAGTACCAGTCCGCTGTTTCTCTGACCATGATCCGCCGGCCGTGCAGCAGGTACGGACGCACGGTTGAATCGAGCATCGCCACGCACTGGTCGTCGACGCAGGCCAGCCACGTGACGTGCCCGGAAGGCCGATCTCGGTATCTCCACCGCACGATTTGCCGCATGACGTCGCCCGAACAGTCATGCTCCCAGACATCCGAGAGCAGGCGCTCGAAGCTCGCAAAGAGCTCGTTCGTCAGCGGCCGCAGAACGATCCGCGGATCGCCGGCAATCTCTCGGCCTGTCGAAGGTGCTCTCTCGTTCAGTGGACAGGGCTCCCGGCCGATGGCGTGCAGCAAAGATAACCACGATCGTACTTCCAGAAGGAAGAGCCTGCCGCCGCCGTCACTGCTTTCCTTTAACGACAATATCCGAGGCGAAGCAGTGGCCGAACGCTCAAAACCCTGCGGCACCCCCCACAACATAGTGATTGCCGCGGCCCCAGCCGCAACCCGGTATTGCCTCTTGCCGTACCCAACGGTTACAGTCCGGCGCAACAGAACGTAGAACAACACCGGGGACAGCCTTAGGCGCGCTGGACGCCGCACGGATGGGCTGCTGCGGCGAAGCGGGGAAATGCCTGATGACCGGAGCCAACATAACAAAGCCCGCGCCGCCAGGAGATCGACGCTCGTCGGCGGCGACAGACCGCGCGCGCAGGCTCGGCCTGTTGCTGATGCTGTCATCCTGCGCCGTCAGCCTGGGCACGGTTGGTGCCGCTGCGGTGTTCATATTGCGCCTCTAGTGTCCTGCCCCCGAAGTTCGTCGCACCAGCGGCGGAGGCGGGGAGGCTGCTGAAAACAACAAGCCTGTGCCCCGATTCGGCAGCCTGATTCGGGACTGCCGAGCACACCTCCTGCTAAGCGCCCGTTGTTCCGGGCCCTCGGCCAATCACAAGCCTGTTTGTCGGACCTGTCCTGGAGCAACCGCTTTCGCAACAGACTGGCGACGCGCTACCCCGAACGGAGTGGCCGTCGCGCGCGACCGACAACGGCCTTCCCTCGGTTCCGGCGGGCCTCTCTCCCCGGGGCGCGCTGAAGCGGCACGAGCAGCGGCTACGCTACCACCTACGTAGCGGCGAGCACCTGTACTTTCGAGAGCTGTGGGGATCAGCGGGCGCCGCCTAGGTTTTCGCCCGACGGCGACCTGAGAACCGGTCGTCCTTTTTCATCACGAAAGCTCTGCCACCTCACGCCATGACCGCCCCTGTTACTGCGTTACGGCGCTCCGCCGACTGTGATGCGGCCGATCGGCCACACGAGTGAGGTGCTACGATGGGGATGACCCGAACCAGCACACTCGGCATTCGTGTCGACTCGATCGAGCACTCGGATCTGCCCCGGCTCGTCGATTGGTTCGCACGGCCCGCGGCAACGGCGCTGTTCACCTTCGTCAATCCTGCCTCGGTCATCCTGGCGGAACGCGACCCGGAGTATCGGCTGCTGCTCGAAGAATTCGACGCTGTGCTCCCGGACGGAATCGGCATGTGTTGGGCGGTCCGATTGGTCCACGGACTGCCCGCAGCTCGCGTCAGCTTCGACTCGACATCGCTGGCTCCCATCGTCTTCCAGCACGCGCAACGCGAGAACCTCACCGTCGCGCTCGTAGGTGGCAGGCCCGGTGTTGCCCGTCGCGCGGCGGATCAGCTCGTTCGGGCGTTCCCAACCCTGCCGATCGTCGCGTCGTTGGACGGCTACGGCGACCACACCCGCAAGATCGGCGAGTTGACAGAGCTCCGCCCGGCCGTGGTGATCATCGGAATGGGCGCGTCGATCCAGGAGCGGTTCCTGCTCCGGCTCGTTGCGACAGGCTGGTCGGGATTCGGCTTCACCTGCGGCGGCTACCTGGATCAACTCGTCGATGGAATGCATTACTATCCACGCTGGGTGGATGCAGCGAACCTGCGCTGGGCTTACCGGCTGATCCGCGAACCGCGCCGGCTGAGCCGTCGTTACGGCATGGAATATCCCTATTTCGCTGCCCGGCTCGCGTTGAGCCTGCTTTCGTGACGTTGCATGGCGCTCGCTGACAAGCTCGGGCCGCCGGACAGGCCGCTCGCGCCGCCAAGCCGTGAACGGTCCGCACACGCCACCCTTTGGGCGCTCGTCGACCTCGGCGGCGGACAGGCAGCGTCCTTTCTGATCTTCCTGGTGCTGGCGCGCGTCATCGGGCCGGCGCAGTACGGCATCTTCGCCATCGCGATGGCGCTGTTCACGTTGCTGACGATCGTGCAGTACTACGGCTTCGCCGACGCCATCGTGCAGCGGGCGAGGATCGACGACTGCTTCCTCGATACCGTCTTCTGGTGCGACCTCATTCTCTCATTGGGCCTGATTGGCCTGGCACAGGCGGTGGCGGGTTTCGCGGCTGGCCTGTTCGGCGATCCCGTGCTCGAGCCCATGATCCGGGTATTGTCGGTGCTGAGCCTGCTGCAGGCAGCGGTGACCGTGCCCACCGCATTGTGCCGGCGCGCATTGCAGATGCAGGTCCTCGCGGCGCGGACACTGCTGAGTTACCTCGCCGGCGGCTGTGTCGGCGTGATCCTGGCGTTTCGCGGCTACGGGGTGTGGGCGCTGGTTGACTCGCAGGTGGTGCAGTACGTCGTGATCCTGTGCGTGATGTACTGGCGGTCTCCCTGGCGCCCGGGGTTTCACGGCGATACCCGCGCATTGCGCGAATTGCTGCGCTTTTCCGGTCATTTCATGTTCGCTAACGGCCTCAAGCTGTCCACCGATCGGATCAGTCAGCTCTTCGTCGGCCTGTTCGCCAATGCGACCGGTGTGGGCTATTACGCGCTGGCGCTTCGCGTCCTGCAGACCGCGGTCACACTGAGCGTCAATCCGTTCGAACGCGTCACACTCCCGGTGCTCAGCAGGTTCGCCGACGACCTGCCGGCGTTCCGCGCCACCTATCGCAAGATGGTGCTGGTCGTGAACTCGATCTGGACACCCTCGGCCACGGCGCTGGGCATCGGCGCGCCGATCCTCATCCCCGCGCTGTTCGGGGCGCGCTGGTCTCCCGCCGGAACCGTGCTCCAGGCGATGTGCTTCGCGTCGCCTACACTCGGCCTTTGGGCCCTCAATGGACAGGCCCTCGCGGCACTTGGCGAGCCTCACCGGTTCACCCGTCTCGCCGTGAGCTATGTGGTGCTGGCGTGCATCGCGTTCCCCGTCTGCTCCTATTTCGGCATCGTTCCGGCCGGCGCGGCCTGGGCGGTCGTGTCGATGTTGATGGTTCCGCTGCACCTGCGTACGCTCAACCTCGCGTGCGGCCTGCGATTGCGTCCCATTCTGTCCGACTGGTTCCGGGTCACCCTGTCGGCGTGCGTCATGCTCCTGATCGCGCTGGCCATTCTCGCGCGGCTGCCGCGCGGCATTCCCACGCTGATGCTGGCCCTGACCGCGGGAGCCATTGCCTACGTCCTGCTTTTGGAACTGGTGCTGCTGCCCGGATACGTCGGTCGGATGATCATGCTGCTGCGTGATGCGGCGAGCCCGGGCCGGCCAGCGCCGCAAGAGGAGGCAGTATGATCCCCAAGCGCCTTCACTACGTCTGGGTCGGCAGCAAGCTGCCGGCCAAGCAGCGCGGCTTCATCGATAGCTGGCGCGAAACCA
>DATBKQ010000177.1:0-4071 GCA_036555825.1 Acetobacteraceae bacterium
CCGCTCGGGGGCCACCGCCCGGAACCGCGCGCGGTGCACGAACGGCGAGCCGTAGAGCGGCGCCAGCACCATCGCCTTGCGCAGGAACAGGCCGATGTCGTAGGCGTCGGTGTAACCGATCCCGCCGTGCAACTGGATGCAGGTGCGCGTCACCACCATCGCCGCGTCCGATGCACGCACCTTGGCGCGCGAGACCGCCGCGCGGCGCTGCGCCAGGGTGGGCGCATTGTCCAGCGCATAGGCCGCGGAACCGACCGTGGCACGGGTCAGGGAGATCTGGATCTCCATATCGGCGGCTCGGTGCTGCAAGACCTGAAAGCCACCGATCTTGCGGCCGAACTGCTCGCGCGTCTTCATATAGTCGAGCGTGATCGAGAAGGCGCGGTCCATCAGGCCGAACAGGTAGGCCGAGCTCGCCATGATGGCGTGCTCAAGCGCCTCGGACGCATCGCCTTCGATGGCTTCCGCCGGTGCGTTGTCGAAGTTCAGGGTCGCGAAATTGCCGCCGTCCTGCGTCTGCTGCAGTTCCATCGACACGCCGGGCGCCTCGCGTTCCACCAGTGCCAGGCCGCCCGGAACGGTGACCAGGAACGCATCGGCGCCGGCCGCCATCGGCACGAACAGCTTGCGCCCGTTCAGCCGGCCGCCGCGCAGCACCGTCTCGCTGGTCAACTCAATGCTGTTTGGCCTCTCCTGCCAAGCCGCGAGCACGATGCGCTCGCCGGACAGCACCGGCCCCAACCGATCGGATGGCAGAAGCTGTGCCGCCATCGCCGCCGGGATCAGCGGCTCGGGCACCAGGCCGGCACCCAGTTCCTCGGCCAGGCCGCAGAACTCCCGCGCGCCCAGACCGGAGCCGCCGTCATCCTCGGCAATGCGCAATCCAAGCCAGCCCATCTCGCACATCTCGCGCCAGGTCGCGCGATCGAAGCCGGGCTCGGTGAAGCGCAGCGCCCGGATCCGCTTCAGATCGCCCTTGCGCGGTGCGATGCCGGCCGCGCTGTCCTTCAGCATCTGCAGATGTTCGAGCGGATCCATCATGGCGTCGCTCCGTCCGTCTCAGGCGCCGCGATGCAGCGGGGCGTCCGTCCGCGACTGCAGTGCGTCGAATGTCAGCCCCGGCGCCATGTCGATAACCACGAAGCCGCGATCGGTGACGTCGAGCACCGCGAGGTTGGTGTAGACGCGCTTCACCGCTCCGACCGCGGTCAGCGGGTAGGAGCAGCGCCGTACCAGCTTCGGCGCGCCATCCTTCGTGGTGTGCTCCATCAGCACCCACAGCCGCTTCGCTCCCGCGGCCAGGTCCATCGCGCCGCCGACCGCCGGCGCGGTGTCGTTCTCCGACGTGGCCCAGTTGGCGATGTCGCCGTTCTCGGCCACCTGGAACGCGCCCAGCACGCACAGGTCGAGGTGTCCGCCGCGGATCATCGAGAAACTGTCGGCGTGATGGCAGAAACTGCCACCCTGACGCAGCGTCACGTACTGCTTGCCGGCATTGATCAGCCACGGATCGATCCGCTCCTTCGGCGGCGCCGGCCCCATGCCGAGTACGCCGTTCTCGGAATGGAAGATCACCTCGCGATCGAGCGGCACATGGTCGGCGACCGCCGTCGGTATGCCGATGCCGAGGTTGACGTACCATCCTTCCGGGATGTCGCGCGCCACCCGGGCCGCCATCTCGACGCGGCTCAGCGGCTTGAAGTCGGTCACTGCGGTATCGGGCATCGCTGCCTCCCTTCGCCGGGACAAGTCTAAGCCAGCGGAGGCTGGCGCGGCTATAGGCGCCCCGAGCCGTGCACCAAGCGGCCGCCGCGCGGTGGTGGTAGCTGGACATGCCACCGCGCTCCGCTGTCAAATACCATGGCCATCGTCGGATGATGCCTCTGAGATTGCCCTTGTTCGAAGCCCGCGCGACACCGGTGTTGCTGGCAGCGGCGTTGGTCGCGCTGTGGCTGGCGCCGGCGTACGCGGAAACGCCGGCGGCACTCTGCAAGCGCATCGGAACGGATGACACCACCCGGCCGATCCCCGTGGACCTCGTTCCCGCGGTGAACGCCGCATTCGGCATGCACCTGACAGCACGCACGGCGATGGCCACCACCGTATTCCGCTGCGCCGATCACCGCGTGATGGTCTGCACGGTCGGCGCCAATCTGCCGTGCGGCAAGGCAAACACCAGCCGCGCGCCCAACCCCGGGGTCATTCAGTGGTGCCGGGACAATTCCGATGCCAGCTTCATTCCTGCCGCGGCCACCGGGCACGACACGATCTACCAGTGGCGCTGTCATGCCGGTACGCCGCAAATCGCGCGCCAGACGCTGCATGTCGATCCGCGCGGCTTCGTCGCCGAGTTCTGGAAGAGGCTGCCGTAGGGCGCCCAATCGACGATTCGATTGGAGACCCGGCCGGAGGTCTCAATCGCGCGACAGAACTGCGAACGCGGTGCCTCGCCCCAGAGTGCGTCTCGCTATCTGGGGATCCCGCTGGTTCAGTTCGCCCGCAGGCCCGGGCAGCGGAAATCCTGCAGCAGGTTGGGTGCCAGCGGATTGGCCGCGCCCGGAACGCGCACCTCGAACACCGCCTGCCGCTCCCCCGCCTGGAATGTCAGCGAGTAGCGATCGCCGGATCCCGGCTGCGCCTGCAGCTTGCCGCGGCTGAACAGCCGGAACAGCGCCCATACTCCGGTCTCGCGCAACTCCACGCCTCTCGCGGGCGGCTCGAATTCCACCTCGGCACTCGGTTGCAGGGAAAAGCCGGGCCAGGTCACCTGCGTCGCGCGCTGTGCCCCCCGGTTCAACGCGACCGAGGTGCCATCGACCTCCAGCCGGACCTGCCTGGTGCCCGCGTCGGCGCTGACCGGGGTGATGTCCAGCCGGAAGCGCGGATGCGTTCCATCGTCGGGGAAGAATGCGTCGCGGATCGCCGCGGCACGCTGGAACATCTGCAAGTCCCCCGGCGAGATCGGCGAGGACGCTGCATCGGCCGCGAGCAGCCGCCAGGTCTTGCCGGAGGTATCGACATAGCGACGCAGCAGCGTGTTCAAGAAGGCGTCGAGCGCGGCGCCAGGCGCGAACAGCCGCGCGAAGTCGGCGATCGACACCTCGTCGGTCGCTCCCGACACGAATGGGTAGTGTCCGTTGACCACCGCCGGACAGATCTCGGCAGGTCCGCCAGGGGCGTTGAATATCGCCGCGAGCTGCTGTCGCGGATCGCCGCTTCGCAGCGCGATCGCGCCGGTGGCGATCTCGGTCAGCCAACGACCCAACGGCTGCGGCTGGCGAGCCGCCTCCGACTTCAACACCAGCAACGGATCGATGCCCGCGGTCGAGGATGTGGCGCCGGTGCTGAGCGCCGATGCCGCCAGCTTGGCGATCTGCTGCTGCGCGTCGCCGATTTCACGCGGCTGTTCGCGCCCGGCGCCGCGCTCGACGGCTTCTTGAACACGCTGCTGCGCCGCTACGTCGATACCTCCGGCAAGACCTGGCGGCTGCTCGCCGCCGATACCGCCTCCTCGCCGGTCTCGCCAGGGGACCTTCAGATGTTCCAGCGTGCCGCGGCGATCCGCGACGCATTCTTCCCCGACGATGGAACGCATCCGCGCTTCCGGCTGGATATCACTCCGGTCAGCGCCGACCCGGGCACCAGGCAGGTCCGGTTGGAGGTCGACGGCACCTCGGTGACGCTGAGCCGGGGGGCGCAGCGCGCGACACAGGTGACCTGGCCCGGCTTTTCCCTGCAACCGAGTGCCCAGGTGGAATTCGAGCCGCCGGCGAGAGGGGTGGAGTTGCGCGAGACCGGACCATGGGCGCTGTTCCGGCTGTTCAGCCGCGGCAAGCTGCAAGCGCAGCCGGGAGCCGGTGATCGCTACACGCTGACGTTCCAGGTGGGCGAGCGGCAAGTGGTGTTCGAGGTGCGTGTTCTGGGCGGCGCCAATCCGTTCGCGCCGAACCTGCTGCAGGATTTCCGCTGCCCAGGCGTGCGGGTGAACTGAAACAGCGGGATAGAGTGGATTCACTTTCACGGTCAGCGAGACGCAACTGTCCCGGTGTCATTGCGACCCCGGCGAAGGCC
>DATBKQ010000178.1:0-6572 GCA_036555825.1 Acetobacteraceae bacterium
CCCCTCTCGCGTTAGCGGTTGTTGTTGTCTATGGTTGGTTGAGCGAAAGGGCGTGCAGTGCCCTGGGGAGATATCCGCGCCACGGTTTGGCGCCGGCAGAACGAGGAGAAAGCAAATGCAGCTTCGGAGTGCACTCCTGGCGGCCACTATGCTGGCGACGCCGATCGTGGCGAGTGCGCAGCCGGTCACCGGGCTCTATGTCGGCGCCGGCGCTGGCGTCAACATCACTCAGCAGGAAAACATCAGGCGCGCAGGGATTCCGACCACGATATTCGGCTCCACAAGCGGGGTGCCGCTGTTCGGCAACGGCAACGGCCAATTGAAGGGCAGCACCGGTTTCGCCGGCGTGGCCTCCGTGGGGTGGGGCTTCGGCAACGGCCTGCGCGCCGAGGTCGAGGGTGATTACCGCAACAACCACAGCAGCGGATTCACTTCCAACAACGGGACCAACCTCGGATCTCTCGGCGGCGGCTCGACCGAGCAGAAGTACGGCGCCATGTTCAACGTGCTGTACGACTTCAACGGTATCTCCCCCTGGTTCGTGCCCTACCTGGGCGCCGGCGTCGGCTATCAGTGGATCAATGAGAAGTGGCACGTGAACAACAACGTCGCGTTCACCGTGCCGGCTTTCGCGACGTTCGGCGGCGCCAGCTTCGTGCCGGGGGCGTTCCAGGAGACAGGCAAGAGCACCGAGGGCTCGTTCGCGTATCAGGCCATTGTCGGCGCGGCATTCCCAATGCCAACAGTCGCACCCGGTCTGGCGATCACCGCCGAGTACCGCTTCCTGGGGACCACCGGGAATCGTAGCTACACCGGGCAGGCGTTCGCCACATCGACCACCGGGCGGTTTGCCTCGGCTCCTGCCGGCATCACTTTTGGACCAAGCTACAACCACTCGGTCCTGGTCGGCCTTCGCTACAACTTCGGCGTGGCGCCGCCGCCGCCGCCGCCTGCGCCGGCGCCGGTTCCGGCCCAGGCTCCGGCTCGCTCCTATCTGGTGTTCTTCGATTGGGACAAGGCGACGCTGACGGACCGTGCCCGCCAGATCATCCGCGAGGCGGCCGACAACTCGACCAAGGTGCAGTACACCCGCCTCGAGGTGAACGGCTACACCGATACCTCGGGCACACCGCGCTACAACATGGGCCTGTCGATCCGCCGTGCGAACGCGGTGAAGGCGGAGCTGATCAAGGATGGTGTGCCGGCCAACGCTATCACGACGCAGGGCTTCGGCGAGACGCACCTGCTGGTCCCGACCGGTCCTGGTGTCCGCGAACCGCAGAACCGGCGCGTCGAGATCATCATCCACTGATCGCCGGCCGAACAACCAAGACGACGGAGCGGGGCGCCGGAAGGCGCCCCTTTTCGTCCGGGCCCGAGGAGGATCCAACCCATGCGGCTGCGCACCCTTTGCCTGGCGACGGCTCTTGGCGGCGTCGCGTTCGCGGCGGAAGCGCAGCCTTTTCAGGGCCTCTATGTCGGGGCCGGCGCCGGTTACAACCTGCCTGAGAACTGGTCGAGTTCGAAGGTGACGGTGGTGGAACCGAAGGGTGGGGCGGTCGGGCTCGGCAGTATCGGCTACGCGCTGGGCAACGGCTTCCGCTTCGAGATCGAAGGCAACTACCGCTGGGCCGGGCTCAACCGCGAGGCGTTCGCCGCGGGCACCAGCGGATCCGTGCAGACCTATGCCGCCATGGCCAACGTGCTGTTCGACATCGATGTCGGGGTGCCGTGGATCTATCCGTATCTCGGCGGCGGCGTGGGCTATGCCTGGACGCACTTCAATCGCACCACGGTGTTTGCACCGGCAGCGTTTCCGGCCCTCGGCAGCCATTTCAACCAGACGCAGGGAGGCTTCGCCTTCCAGGCCATTGGCGGGCTGTCGTTTCCGATGCCCGGGGTCCCCGGCCTTTCATTGACCACCGAATATCGCTTCTTCGGTGTGCCGGACAGCGAGACCTTTCATGGTTCGCAGGTCACGGCTGGCGCGCCGGCGCCCTTGCCGATCGCCCTCAAGGCGCAGAGCCAGTACAACCACAGCTTCCTGCTCGGCGTTCGCTACGCGTTCAATGTCGCGGCCCCGGTGCCCGTCGCCGCTCCCGCGCAGGCAGCGCCGGCGCCCGCTCCGGCGCGCTCCTATCTCGTGTTCTTCGACTGGGACAAGGCGACGCTGTCAGATCGGGCGCGGCAGGTCATCAAGGAGGCCGCGGATAACTCGACCCACGTTCAGTACACCCGGATCGAGGCCAATGGATACACAGATACGTCCGGCTCGCCGCGCTACAACATGGGTCTGTCGATCCGGCGCGCGAGTGCCGTGAAAGCCGAGCTGATCAAGGACGGCGTGCCGCAGAATGCGATCACGGTGCAAGGATTTGGCGATACCCACCTGCTGGTGCCGACCGGCCCCGGTGTGCGAGAGCCGCAGAATCGCCGGGTCGAGATCATCCTCCGCTGACGGTCTCGCGCTTTGATGGTGCGGGTTCCACTTGCCTGCCGCCTGGCGCTGAGCGGTTTGCTGCTGCTGCAAGGTTGCGCGTCGAAGCCAACCCAGGAGGCCGCACCCGAGTTGCCGGTGCCGCCGGTGCCGCCCTCGCAACCGGCGCGCCGGCCAGCCAGCCAGCCCATCCGGACGGCTTGGTCTTTCCGCGAAGGCGCGGATGATTGCAGTGCCACGGCCGCCGCCGCCGGTGCGTCGCTGGAAGTCGCCGTGCGTCATGATGCGCCAATTCGCCTCGCCCTGACACTCCAGTCGATTTCGCTGCGGGCTCAGGCCGGTGTTCCGCTCCGCTTTACCGGGCCGGCTGGCTCGTGGCGTGTCGCTGCGCGCGCAACGGGCGCGCACATGCTCGCCGCCACTCTCGGTTCGGACGAGACCGCATTGAGCCATGTTCTTGTGCTGCTGGGCGGCGGCACGCTCGAGGTGGGCGAGGCGGGAGCGGTCCGCGGCGCGTTGGAGATAAGTCCTTCGAATAAGGACGGTCAGGCCTGGTTCGACTGTGCACGGAACAAGGTACTATAAGTCCGTAAGTAGTGGTTGCGCGCCTCGCGCGGCCGGCTGAAACCAAGTCGTAGGCTTCGGGGGCTAGGGTTCGGCCGGTTTTGACGGAGGTCGCGGTGAAGCGCGTCGCCAATTTTCTCGTCGCGCCGCTACGGCTTATCTCGCGTCCGGTGGCCCTGCTGGCCGTGGCGCTGCTGCTCATCGGCGCCTGGGGCCTCACCGCGTTCATCCAGACGGCCCAGGTGGCGCGCGATACGCTCAACAGCCTCACGGTCGCGGCGGGCGCCGTGGCGGCGTCGATCGACGTACCGCTCGAGCACTTTTCCGACCTGAGCGACAGCATCCGTGCCGGCGATCTCCAGGGCGAGAAGGTTGCGCTCACCAGCCGGCTGCTGCGCCTGCAGGCCGCGGTGCCGCCGTCCGCCGCGGCGTTTGCGGTGAATGCCTCGGGGCAGTTGCTGGCCTCTTCGTCTCCCTTCTCCGCCGCCGATGCGTCGGTGGCCGACGCCGAATGGTTCCGCCGCGCCATCGCCGACAATGGGATGACGCTGTCGTTGCAGCGCAGCGAGTCCTGGCTCCGCAGCGGAACGTCGCTGTTGCTGACCAGGATCGTCCGCGATGCGGGCGGCAAGCCGGCCGGCCTCGTGGGCGCGATGTTCCGCTTCGACGATATCGGCCGGATGATCGGGCACACGTGGTTGGGTCCCGGCGTGTCGATCGAGCTCAGCGGGACCGACGGCCCGCTGGTACTGCCCGCCCAGGATGCGACGGGGCGGACACCGGCCGCCGCAGTAGGGCGAGACGGCGACTGGGGCATCAGACTGCTGGCGGTTGCGAACCGGCTGCTGGGCATTCCGGCACAACTGTCCGTCTCGGCGCCGCTGCGCAGCGTGGATGCCACCGTTACTGCCGGCATGGCCACCGATCTTGCGCTGAAGACGCACTGGCTGGGCACCCGGGCGGTCGCGATCCTTGGCGCTTACTTGCTGGCGGTGTGGTTCTCGTGCATGGCGCTGGCGGTCTCGGTTCGCTCGAAGACGGAGCGCGCAGTTCCCGCACCGGTCGGTTTCGGCGCCGACTGGCAGTTGGACCTGGACCGCCGGGGCCGTGTCAGGGCGGTCCACGGTTACGCGCCGGCCCGTTTGCACGATTCGATCGGCGAGCCGCTGCTGATGGCGCTCGGGCTGGCGCCATCGCAGGCCGCCGGCCAGCGTGCCGCCGAAGCGCTCGATGCGCACGCGTGCCAGGACAACATCCAGGCGGCGATCGCCGGCGAGGAAGGCCCGGATCGCCTGTATCGGCTGCGCATCGAGCCGCTGCCGGACGGCAGCTATGTCTGCAGCGGCCGCGATGTGACCGCCGAGGTCGATTTCGCCGAGAAGCTGCGATCGGCGTCGGTCGCCAGCGAAACGGCGCAGGAGCATGCCGCCACGGTCGCGCGCGATCGCGACCGTGTGCTCGCAGCTCTGGGGCACGACGTGCGCACGCCGATGAATTCCATCATGGGCATTTGTTCGTTGCTGCTCGACAGCGAATTGGAGCAGGAACAGCGGCTTTGGCTGGAGCGCATCCGCGCGAGTTGCGATGCGCTGCTGGCGATGCTGAACGGTCTGCTGGAAATCGCCAGCGGGGATGTGGGTGGCACCGGGTTGCAGACCGACGAAGTGGACGTGATCGGGCTGGTGCGGGAGGTCACCGAGACGCTGCAGCCGCAGGCGCGCGACAAGGGGCTCGAACTGAAGACGCGCTACGACGACCTGCTGCGCGGCCATTGGCTGGTCGATCCGACCCGCCTGCGCCAGGTGCTGTTCAACCTGGTCGGCAATGCGATCAAGTTCACGAATACCGGGCACGTCGAGGTGCGGGCCTCGGCGTTCGCGGATGCAACAGGCGCAACCTCGATCAAGCTGGCAGTGTCGGACACTGGGCCCGGCATCGCGCCCGAGGACAGGGAACTGATCTTCGAGCGGTTCCGCCGCAGCCGCGATCAGGAGAGTGCCGGCCACCCGGGACTTGGCCTTGGCCTGGCACTGTGCCGCGAGAATGCGGCGCTGATGGAAGGCGCATTGACGGTGGAAAGTGCGCTTGGCGTGGGCAGCGAATTCACCTTCGAGTTCCCCGCCGCGCATATCGCGCGCTCGACCGCCACCCAACTCTTCCCTGGCCGGACAGCCTTGCTGGTTGGCGATGAGGACGCCCGGACGCGGTCACTGACCGCCCTGCTGAGCGATTGCGGCATCGTCGTCGAGATGGCGCCGGACGGCTATCTCGGGCTGGCGCTGGCCGAGCGCATCGAAGCGCAGCGCGGCGCGCTGGACCTGGTCATCGTGCAGAACAGGTTGCTGGGCATGGCGGCCGAGGTGTTCGTGCGCCGCCTGCGGGACATGGCGTTCGGCAGGCGCACGCTGGTCATCTGGCACGGCGAGGACGAGACGCAAGCCAATGTCGATGCGGTGATCGCCGCCACGGCCGATCCTTACGAGGTGGCCGCGGCGGCGCAGCAGATGCTGGCGCAGCGCTCGCCGCTCGAAGTGCTTGAACCGCTCGCCGCGGTGGCGCGGGGCGGCCGCATCCTCGTTGTGGAGGACGACCGGGTGAACCAGTCGCTGTTGGCGGCCGGCCTGTCTCGGCGTGGGTTCTCCACCTTCGTCGCGAATGACGGCGACGAGGCGGTGCGGCTTGCCAGTCACGACAGCTTCGACGCCATTCTGATGGACATCCAGATGCCGCATCGCGACGGTTTCGAGGCGACGCAGAAGATCCGTGCCATGAGCGGTCGGGTGGCGAGCATTCCGATCATCGCGCTGACCGGGCTCAAGGGCGCCGTCATGCGCAAGCGTTGCGTCGAGTCGGGTTTCACCGCGGTACTGGAAAAGCCGATCAATCTGGATCGCCTGGAGTCAACGCTGCGTCGCTGGCTGGCCGGTAGTCCATCGATCAGGATCGTTGGTGGCGGGCTGCCCAAGGCGGATGCCGCCGCCAGCATGGACGAGTACCAGGCGGATGTCTCGCTGGTGTTTCTGGAAGAGATGGTGGCGGTGGTCGGTGTCGAGCGCGCCCGGGCCTGCGTCGCGGATTTCGCCGCCGACGCGATCGCGCGCTGCATGCGTCTCGGCGAATTGCTGCCGGGCTGGGAAGCTGGCGCCATTGTGCGCAATTGCGAAGAGATCAGTGGTCTGGCTGAGACCTGCGGTGCGGTCGGCCTAGGGGAGGTGCTCGAGGAGATCGCCGATGCGGTCACGCGCAACGACCGTTCGCGCGCGGAAGCCCTGGTGGAGCGCCTCGAAACCGTGACGGCGCGGCTGGAGTCGGCGCTGACCGCCTGTCTCGATCAGATCGAGCGGCGACGGGAGAGCGGCAGCAGCAAGGCGGCGTAGTTGCGGTCCACTTTGTAGCCTATGAAGCCGAGCCTATCTGGTACGTGCGACGCGACCCGCGACGAGCCGCACCTTTCTCGGTGCGGCAAACCAGATGGCGATCGCCGAGAGCAGGCTGCAGGCGATCGCGATCCAGAAGGCGATCGTATAGCTGCCGGTTGTGTCGTGCAGCGTGCCTGTCAACCAGGGCCCAG
>DATBKQ010000179.1:0-5586 GCA_036555825.1 Acetobacteraceae bacterium
CCTCCTTGATCGACACCACGATGATGTCGCCCACCGAGGCGGTCTTGCGCTTCGAGCCGCCCAGCACCTTGATGCACTGCACGCGGCGCGCGCCGGAGTTGTCGGCCACTTCCAGATTGGTCTCGACCGCGATCATGCCGCAGCTCCTTCCTTGGCGAGCGCCTCACCCCCGAAAAGCGGAGACCCGTTCCGCTCGATCACCAGCCACGTCTTGCGTTTGCTGATCGGGCGGCACTCCTCGATGCGCACCGTGTCGCCCACCTTGCACAGGTTCGCCTCGTCATGCGCCGCATATTTCTTCGAACGGCGGATGAACTTCTTGTACAGCGGATGCATGACCCGGCGGTCCACCAGGACCGTCACGGTCTTGTCCATCTTGTCACTCGTCACCCGCCCGCTGAGCACGCGCTTCGGCATTTCGCGCCGGTCTCCTTACGACTTCGGCGCGGAGCGCTGCTCCGCCCGATGCTTTTCACCCAGGATGGTCTTCACCCGCGCGATCTGCCGCCGCACCTGGCGGATGCGCGCCACCCCTTCCTGCTGGCCGGTGGCGCGCTGGAAGCGCAGGTTGAACTGTTCCTTGCGCAGGTCGAGCAGCATGGCGCTCAGCTCGTCCGGCGTCTTCGCGCGCGCGTCGGTTGCCGCCTTGGCCATCACGCATCTCCGGCGCGGGCAACGAAGCGCGTGCGGATCGGCAGCTTCGCCGCACCCAGGGTCAGCGCCTCGCGCGCGAGGTTGGCCGGTACGCCATCGACCTCGAACATGATCCGCCCGGGCGCGACACGGCAGACCCAGAACTCCGGCGACCCCTTGCCCGACCCCATGCGGACCTCGGCCGGCTTCGCCGAGACCGGGACGTCGGGGAAGATGCGGATCCACACCCGCCCGGTGCGGCGCATCGCGCGGGTTATGGCGCGCCGCGCCGCCTCGATCTGACGCGCGGTCAGCCGGTCCGGCTCCAGTGCCTTCAGCCCGTAGGTGCCGAAGTTCAGCGCGAACCCGGCCTTGGCATTGCCGTGGATGCGGCCCTTGTGCGCCTTGCGATATTTCGTGCGCTTCGGTTGCAGCATGGTTCGTTACTCTTTCCCGCCGTCAAGGCTGGCCGCTTCCACTGTCCACGTCTTGCCTTGGCGCGGCAAAGACGTGGATGCCGACCTTCGTCGGCATGACGGACGCGTCGCGTCCGTCACCGCTGCGGCGCCTGTTCGGCCGCGCGGCGGTCCTGCGCCATCGGGTCGTGCGCCATGATCTCGCCCTTGAACACCCACACCTTCACGCCGCAGGTGCCATAGGTGGTCTTCGCCGTCGCCTCGCCGAAGTCGATATCGGCGCGCAGCGTGTGCAGTGGCACCCGGCCTTCGCGGTACCATTCCACCCGCGCGATCTCCGCGCCGCCCAGCCGGCCGCCGCAATTGATGCGGATGCCCTGCGCGCCCAGCCGCATCGCCGACTGGACGGCGCGCTTCATCGCCCGGCGGAACGCCACGCGACGCTCCAGTTGCTGCGCGATGTTCTCCGCCACCAGGGTCGCGTCGATCTCCGGCTTGCGGATCTCCACGATGTTCAGCGCCACCTCGGCATTCGCCATCCGGCTGAGGTCCTTCTTCAGCACCTCGATGTCCTGGCCCTTCTTGCCGATCACCACGCCCGGGCGCGCGGCATGGATCGTCACGCGCGGCTTCTTCGCCGGACGCTCGATCACGACGCGCGACACGCCGGCACCGTGCAGCTTCTTGCGCAGATGACCGCGCAGCTTCAGGTCATCGTGCAGCAACTGCGAATAGTCGGTGCCGGCGAACCAGCGGCTGTCCCAGGTGCGGTTGATGCCGAGACGCAGCCCGACGGGATTGACCTTGTGACCCATTATGCGGCCTCCGATTCTTGCTGGCGTTCGGTCACGACGATCTTCAGGTGGCTGAACCATTTCTCCACCCGCGCCGCGCGGCCACGGCCGCGCGCGTGGAAGCGGCGCATCACCACCGACCGGCCGACCTCCGCGCGTGACACGACGAGCCGGTCCACATCGAGCTGATGGTTGTTCTCGGCGTTGGCGATCGCGCTCTCGAGCGCCTTCTTCACCTGCTGGGCAATGCGGCGCTTGGAGAAGGTCAGCGTGGCCACCGCCTGCTGCGCGGGCAGGTTGCGAATGAGCCCCGCCACCAGGTTCAGCTTGCGCGGGCTGACGCGCAGGTTCGAGACGATCGCCTGCGCCTCGGTGTCCGCCAGTCCGCGCGGGTGCGAAGGCTTGCTCATGTGCGCCTCGCCCGCTTGTCGCCGGCGTGGCCGGTGAAGGTGCGGGTCGGCGAGAACTCGCCGAACTTGTGCCCCACCATGTTCTCGTTCACCTGCACCGGCAGGAACTTGTGGCCGTTATAGACGCCGAAGGTCAGGCCGACGAACTGCGGCAGGATCGTCGAGCGGCGCGACCAGATGCGGATGATCTCGTTGCGGCCCGACGCGCGCGCGGCATCCGCCTTGTTCAGCAGATAGCCATCGACGAACGGACCCTTCCAGACGGAGCGCGCCATGGTTCAGGATCCTTCGCACGGGGAACGAAGACGTGGATGGCCGGGCCGAGCCCGGCCATGACGGTAAGCGCGGCACCTTGCATTCCTTGAAGCACGCATCCTGCGACAGGCCCTCACTTGCCCTTGTTGCGGCGGCGGATGATCAGCTTGTCCGTCCGCTTGTTGCTGCGCGTCTTGTAGCCCTTGGTCGGCACGCCCCAGGGCGTCACCGGATGACGCCCGCCGGAGCTGCGGCCTTCGCCGCCGCCGAGAGGATGATCGACCGGGTTCATCACCACGCCGCGGTTGTGCGGCCGCTTGCCCATCCAGCGCGACCGGCCCGCCTTGCCGATCTTCTGGTTCATGTTGTCCGGATTGGACACCGCGCCGATCGAGGCCATGCACTCGGCGCGCACGATGCGCAGTTCGCCGGACGACAGCTTGATCTGCGCCCAGCCGGCATCCTTGCCGACGAGCTGCGCATAGGTGCCGGCCGAGCGGGCGATCTTGCCGCCGGCGCCGGGCTTCATCTCGATGTTGTGGATGATGGTGCCGACCGGGATCGCCGCCATCGGCATCGCGTTGCCCGGCTTGATATCGACGCGCTGGCCCGACACCACGGCATCGCCCGCGCGCAGACGCTGCGGCGCGATGATGTAGGCCAGTTCGCCGTCCTGGTACTTCAGCAGCGCGATGAACGCGGTGCGATTCGGATCGTATTCCAGCCGCTCCACGGTCGCCGGCACATCGAACTTGCGACGCTTGAAGTCGACATAACGATAGGCCTGCTTGTGCCCGCCACCCATGAAGCGGCTGGTGATGCGGCCGTGGTTGTTGCGCCCGCCGGTGCCGATCTTGCCCTCGGTCAGCGCCTTGACCGGCTTGCCCTTCCACAGGTCGGCGCGGTCGATCAGCACCGTGCCGCGCAGGCTCGCCGTGACCGGATTGAACTGTCTGAGTGCCATTTATGCGAGCCCGGTGGTGAAATCGATCGACTGGCCGGCGGCCAGCTTGACGAACGCCTTCTTGACGTCCGAGCGCTGACCAGGCCGCCCGCGGAAGCGCTTGGTCTTGCCCTTCTGCACCAGCGTGTTGACCGAGAGCACGGTGACGCCGAACAGGCCCTCGACCGCGGCCTTGATCTCGCGCTTGTTCGCGCCGGATGCGACACGGAACACGAACTGGCCGTGCTCGGTCAGCGTGGTCGCCTTCTCGGTGATCACGGGTGCGCGGATGATCTGATACATCGCCTCGCGCGACAGCGCAGGTTTGCGCTTTGTCGTGGTCCCGCTCATGCCACGGCTCCATCATCTGGCCCCGCATGCTCGGTGATGACTGTAGGGGCCGGCAAATCCGAGTGCGCGGGGTCCGCGTTGGCTTCAGCGGTGCTGGAGGCCACTGCTCTTGCCGCGCCGTTCAGCCGCTGCTTCAGCGCCTCCACGCCGGCCGTGGTGATCGCCAGCAGGTCGTGGTTCAGGATGTCGTAGACATTGGCGCCGATGGTCGGCAGCACGTCGATGCCGGGAATGTTGCGGCTGGCGCGCAGGAAGCCCTGATCCACCGTGCCGTCGACGATCAGCACCGACGACCAGCCCAGCGCCTTCAGCTTCTTCGCCAACTCGGCGGTCTTTGCCGTGCCGTTCGCCGCATCCAGCACCACCAGCCTGCCATCCGCCTGCTTCTGCGACAGCGCCGAGATCAGCCCCAGCCGGCGCACCTTCTTGTTCAGGCTGTAGGCGTGCGAGCGCGGCACCGGGCCGTGCACGATGCCGCCGCCGCGGAACTGGGGTGCGCGCAGGCTGCCCTGGCGCGCATTGCCGGTGCCCTTCTGCCGGTACGGCTTTTTGGTCGTGCCGGACACGTCGTTCATGCCCTTGGTGCTGTGCGTGCCGGCGCGGCGCTTCGCCAATTGCCAGTGCACCACGCGCGCCATGATGTCGGCGCGCGGCCGGGTGGCGAAGATTTCGTCCGGCAGTTCGGCGTTGCCGGCACTCGTCCTGTCCAGCGTGGTGATCTCGACCTGCATCGTTCAGCCCGCCTGCGCTTCGACAAGTGCCGCCGGATATGGCGCGTCCGCCGGCCGCGCGCGCTTCACCGCGTCGCGCACCAGCACGAACCCGCCGCGCGCCCCGGGCACCGCGCCCCTGATCATCAGCAGCCCCTTTTCGGCATCCACCGCCGCCACTTCCAGGTTCAGCGTGGTGACGCGCTCGACGCCGAGATGGCCGGCCATCTTCTTGTTCTTGAACACCTTGCCGGGATCCTGCCGATTGCCCGTCGAGCCGTGGCTGCGGTGGCTGATCGACACGCCATGGCTGGCTTCCAGCCCGCCGAAATTCCACCGCTTCATCGCGCCGGCGAAGCTCTTGCCCTTGGTCGTGCCGCAGACATCGACAAGCTGACCGATGGCGAAATGCGCCACCGACAGCACGGCCCCCGGCTCCAGCAGCGCATCGGGCGCCACACGAAATTCGGCGAGCTTCGCCTTCGGCTCGACCTTTGCGCGGGCGAAGTGGCCGCGGTTCGGCTGCGTCACGTTCTTCACCTTGGCCTTGCCCCAGCCAAGCTGCACCGCATCGTAGCCGTCCTTCTCGGCGGTACGCTGCGCGACCACCTGCAGCCCGTCGAGCTGCAGCACGGTCACCGGCACATGCGTGCCATCGTCGCGGAAGATCCGGGTCATGCCCAGTTTCCTGGCGAGCAGTCCGGTGCGTTGTTGTCTCGATTCCTGTGCCATGGCGGTCAGATCTTGATTTCCACGTCGACGCCGGCCGCGAGGTCGAGCTTCATCAGCGCGTCCACCGTCTGCGGCGTCGGTTCCACGATGTCGAGCAACCGGCGATGCGTGCGGATTTCGAACTGCTCGCGGCTCTTCTTGTCCACATGCGGCGAGCGGTTGACGGTGAATCGCTCGATATGCGTCGGCAGCGGGATCGGGCCGCGCACGCGGGCACCCGTGCGCTTGGCGGTGTTGACGATCTCCTTCGTGCTGTTGTCCAGCACGCGGTGATCGTAGGCCTTGAGCCGGATGCGAATATTCTGACTGTCGATCGCCATTCCCCGAATCCCCTGCAAACGC
>DATBKQ010000180.1:0-9702 GCA_036555825.1 Acetobacteraceae bacterium
GTCGCTGCGCTCCAGGCCCTGGCGGATGCGGGCGTTGCGCGCGAGGTCGGCGTTGGTGAGGCCCGGATAGGCCTTGTACCAGACGTCGGTCTTGACCTGCCGGCGATGCAGGAAGTGCTTGAACATCTGCTCGCGCCAGGCGCCGCGGTTCACGAGCCAGTCGGTCGGCGGATAGGCGATGCCGTTCGAGAACACCAGGTTGAGGCCGAAGGCGACCTTGTTGATGAAGTCGTCCATGTAGCTCTCGAGGCTGCCGTCGTAGTTGCTCGCGAAGAACACCCGGCGATTGCCGTCGAGCAGGACCCAGCGGGCGAAATGGATGGTGCTGACCCGCGCCAGCCGCCCGTGGTTGTAGAGCAGGATCGCCGACAGCCCGACCGCGCGCAGCGCAACAACCGTGATGGCGAGCCGGAACCAGCCCGGCTTCAGCGAGCCGATGGCGCTGAACGAATTGGTCACATCGCGATCCTCGCCGACTGCGATCGCACGGGTATAGGCGGCATCGGCACGCTTGCGGATTACTGGATCGGTGGTCTCGTGCCGGCGCAGCGCGACGAGGAAGAACGGCGCGATGACGATGGTCGGTACCAGCAGGATAAGCACCAGCAGCGCCAGGCCGATGATCGCGAGTATCAACTTGATCCACTGCCCGAGAGTCCTGGGCTCGATCGGGGTCAGCTTCGGCCCGCCAGTTGCGGCGGCACTGCGCAGCCTGGCATGCAGCTGTTTCGGGTCGCGCTCCGTCATGCCGGCCAGGGCGTTCTGCAGCGCGTCGCGCAGGGCCGCTTCCTCGCGCACCTGGCGCACCGTGCGGCCGATCCAGTTGACGTAGACGGCAGTCGGAGGCGTCTGATGCGCGCGCATCCAGGCAATGAGGTCGGCACCGCCGTCGAAATCGTCGCAATGCAGGAAGATTTCGCGCAAGCCGCGGCCGGCCTCCATGGCGATGCGCTCCATCAACGCATCGCCTGGCCCGTCGCAGTCGGCGAGGAAGATGAGAAGGATGCGTTCGGTGGCGGGCAAAGTGCCGGGAAAGGCGGCGCGGTCATCCAAGGTCTGATCGTCGGCCACCACGAAGCGCGCGACGTGGATGTTCTCGAAACGCCCGAACGGCACCAGCACGTTGTCAGGGTCGACCACGCCTGGCGAGGAATTCATGGTCGCCAGCAGGTCGCGCAGATCGCTCACCCGGTCCGGACGGACCGGTGCGGTCACCATGAAGTGCCCCTGAGTGATCAAACCTCAGTCCGACCCATGGGCCGGTCAGCGATTGAATTCGAGCGCGAAATCGATCAGCCGGGCCTTGTTCCAGTAGACCTTGCCCAGATAGACGTTCGGCGCGATCAGGCGGATCTCGTCGCGAATCCAGTGCGCGACCAGCGAGGTCTCGGAGTAGTCGAGGACGATGCACTCCTTGTTGTCGAGCCAGCTCGGCGCCTTGTAGACCTTGGCGATGATCGCATTGACGCCGAACGGCAGGATGCGGTTGCGCAGCGTGCCGGTCTTGGAATCGAACACCTTGCCCTGCCAGGCGAAGATGTTCACCCACTTGGCAATATCGTCGCTGAACTTGGTGCCGGGCGCGACGATGGCCGTTCCATCGGCCTGGCCGTCAGGGATCGGCCCTGCCTCCTTGGAGCTGAACAGTGCATCCAGCTCGGCCTGGGACTTGGTGAGAAGCTGTTGGACGACTTCGCTCATGGTCTTCCCCCTGCACAATGGAGCGGCCGGGCCGCCCGGAAAAGGAAGGACGCGCGCAGCACCGAGCAGAACCGACTCCGTGAGCGCACCTAAACAACTGCGATGCAATGATATTGAACCGATCATACAAGCGGGTGCGCGGATCAGACAACGTGCAAGGCGCCAGATGGTCCCGCTGATTGATGTTTACTTATTCTTGCGCATTGGCGTGGTGGGTTGGCCCACGACTAGAACAATGACGGCTCGTCATGCGTGCCGGCCTGGGTGCCGCCACTCATTCGCTGGTACGCCGCGAGCGCCGCTTGTCGCGCCTTGGCATGATCCACGATCGGAAGCGGGTAGGTCTCTCCCAGCCGAACATGGGCTTCGGAAAGCCGAGCCGCGCTCGCTGTCCAAGGCTGGTGGATCAGGCCGTCCGGCAGCTTGGCCAGTTCCGGCACCCACGCCCGCACATAGCTGCCTCTTGGGTCGAACTTCTCGGCCTGCAGGACGGGATTGAACACGCGGAAGAATGGGGCAGCGTCGGCACCGCAGCCGGCGACCCATTGCCAGTTGCCGCCGTTCTGCGCCGGGTCGGCATCGATCAGGGTGTCCCAGAACCATTCCTCGCCGCGCTGCCAGGGGATCAGCAGGTCCTTCACCAGGAACGATCCGACGATCATGCGCACGCGGTTGTGCATCCATCCCGTCTGCCAGAGCTGACGCATGCCGGCATCGACGATCGGATAGCCGGTCAAGCCGCGCTGCCATGCCCGCAGCATGGATGCATTGTCCCTGGCCGGGAACGCCGCGAACTTGGGCTGCATCGGCTGCCAGGTGAGGTCGGAGAAGTCGTGCAGCAGATGCATGTTGAAGTCGCGCCAGCCGAGCTCGCGCAGGAATGGCACCGCCTTGCCTCCGAGTTCCTGGGTCAGGTGCCGCCAGATCTCGTGGACGCTGATCTCGCCCCAGGCGAGATGCGGAGACAGGCGTGACGTGCCGTCGCGGTCAGGCCGGTCCCGCTCTGTTGCATAGTCTGCGGCGATCTCGTCAGCGAAATGCGCAAGGCGCGCGCGTGCCGCTGTTTCGCCCGGTTGCCACACGGCGGCGATGGACAAAGTCCAGTCATCGGTGACCTGCAGCTCCTCGAGCGGCACGCTCAACGGCCATTGCGCGGGAGTGACCAGGCGCTTCGGCGCAGGAAATTCCCGCGGCGGCCGATAGTGGCCGGACAACCTGTTCCAGAACGGCGTGAAGACCTTGAAGCCACCGCCGTTCGCCGTGCGCAGGTGAAGCGGGTCATGCAGGTAGTTGGCATCGAAGGTTTCGATTGTCACCGGACGCGCACGTAGCTGCGCGAGCAGCGCAGCATCGTCGCTCGCACCGTCGCGCTTCAGATTGCAATACACCGCACTCGCGCCGGTTTCAGACAGCAGGGAATCCAGGGCTTCTGCGGCTGGTCCGCTGCGGACGATCAGCCGGGATCCCATCGCACGCAGGGACTTGTCGAGCGCCAGCAACGACCGTCCGCGCCACCAGCGGGCGGCAGCGCCGATCGGCCGTGCCTTCGCGTGGCCTTCATCGTCGATGAAGAGCGGGAGCACCGGCGCGCCGGTTGCGGCGGCAGCGGCGAGCGCTGCCTGGTCGGAGACTCGAAGGTCGCGTCGAAACCACACGACTACCAGGGGTTTCAGAAGCTTATTCGGCGGCACCTTTGTCCTCAATCGCGCATCAAAACCGGATCAATAATCGCGGTATTCGCGAAGTGCCTGTGACCCGGATCACACAAAACACGACCGCGTGATGATCGGAATATTGTCTGTCGCGTAGGTGTAACCATATCAAACTTGTTTCGCGCGAGGAGGGACCAATGCGCATCTCATTATTTATTGCGGCAGCCTCGCTGTTGATCGCGGGCGCTGGTGCCATTCAGCACCGCAGCGACGCGATGACCATGACTACCGCCGCTCAGCCACAGGTGGTGCGGGTTGCGGACGTAACGTCGAGCACGAGCGGCATCCAGACCTGGACCCACATGATGGAGCTGGGCGGGCTCGACACCTTCGGCAAGACGCCGCAGACTTTGTTCGTGCCGTCGGACGCGGCCTTCCGCTCGATCCCGACATCGGAGATCAGGGAGCTGATGATTCCGGGCAGCAATGATCTGCGGCGCGCGTTCCTGGCGCGCGGCGCGACCGATTCGCGGCTGACTCCGGAGCAGATCGCGGGCAAGCGCATCTCCGTCACGACGCTCGACGGCCGGCCCTTGACCATCGACGCCACCGGCGAGGAGCTGATGGTGGGCGACGCGGAGGCGCTGGACGTGCGCAAGCTGCCGGACGGCCGGGTGTTGTTCGTGCTGGATCAGGCCCTGTCTCGCTAGGCAGGGGCGATCGTCCGGCGCTGGCGCGGCGTTCTTGAGTTCGGATAGAGTGGCGGGCGGGCCGCTGCCCGCATCGTCCCTCTATTCTCCGCCAGCCAGCGCATGAGTTCGATTCCCGACCGGCCGATCGCATTGCTCTCGCCCCTGCTCGAGGAGCGGGACGCGCTGTTTCACCGCCTGACCGACACCGGCACGCAGGCGATCGGCAGGCTGCAGGTGACCACCGGCCGGCTGGAAGGCCACAGCGTCGCCCTTGCCGAAAGCGGTGTCGGCAAAGTGGCGTCGGCCGCGATCGCGACCTTGATTGCCACGACGCTGGACTGCCGTGCGATCGTCGTGTGCGGCGTCGCCGGCGGCATCGATCCCGCGCTGTCGATCGGCGACGTCGTGATCGCCGACCGGTTGATCCAGCACGACTACGGCCATTTCACCAACCAGGGCATCCGCAACTTCCGCCCCGGCGTCGCGCCGATCGGCGAAGCGCGCGACCGCATCGCGTTCGACGTGTCGCCGGAGCTGCTGATGCGCATCGCCCGCGTGGCGAAGGACATCCGCCTGCCGCCGCTGCCGCCGGATCTCGGGGTGGCGACCGGGCGTCCGCCGCGCATCGCCTTCGGCCCGATCGTCAGCGGCGACCAGTTCATCAACAGCGAGCAGGTGCGGGAGCGCCTGCACCGCGACTACGCGGCGCTGGCGGTCGAGATGGAAGGGGCGGCGGTCGCGCAGGCGACGGAGCTGATCGGGATTCCCTGCATCGTGATCCGCTCCTTGAGCGACCTGGCCGGCGCGGAGAGCCATCTCGACTTTCCAAGGTTCCTACGGGCGGTGGCGCCGACCGCCGCGGAGGTCGTGGCCCGCACCGTCTCGGTCCTCTGACCATGCCGGAGCTGGGTGCGACCATCGCGTCGCTGGTGATCGCGTTCGCCATTGCGGCGCTGGCCAACTGGCAGATGCGCCGGCCATTCGACCGGCGCTGGCTGCCGGTCGTGCCGTGGCTCGGCGTCCAGTTCGTCGCGGTCGCGGTGTTGCTGGTGATGGCGGCGCACCTGATCTCGCTGCTGACCGGCCACCCGTTCGGCCGCGGCTATGCCCCATAGGGGGAGAGCGCCGCCCGCCAGGTCTCGATCTCGTCCGCGATGTCGGCCGGCTCGAACCGGATCGGCGGGGCGGCGCCCCAGACCGGCTTCGGCCAGGCCGGGTCATCCTTGAACCGGCCCAGGACATGCACGTGGAGCTGCGGCACCACGTTGCCCAGTGCGCCGACATTGATCTTGTCGGGATGCTGAAGATCCTTGAGCGCCTGGCTGGCCCAGGCGATCTCGTCCATCAGCCGGACCCGATCGGCAGCCGAGAGATCCACGATCTCCCGCGCATCGGTCAGCCGCGGCACCAGGATCAGCCAGGGGTAGGTGGCCTCGTTCATCCGCAGCACCCGGCATAGCGGCCAGTCGACCAGGAACAGCCCGTCGGCGGCGAGCTGCGGATGCAAAGCGAATGTCGCCATGAGAAAACTCTCTATTGCGCCAGGGACGTTGGCACTGCTATTTCCCGGCCCGACTCACGCGTGTATTCCAGCCTAGCCTCATGCCTCATCCCGTCAATCCGAAGCGGCCGTCGTTCAGCGCGCTGACGCTCGCAGTTCTTCCGCTTTCCCTCCCCCAAGTTGGGGGAGGGTTAGGGAGGGGGAAGCCGGAGCACGAGCGGATAAAGACTTCGCTCGCTTCCCCCACCCCGACCCTCCCCCACGTTGGGGGAGGGGGAACCGTGCTTGCCTTCGACGTCGCCCCATGATCAGCGCGCTACGTTCCGTCTTTTCGCTGTTGTTCGGCGCCGGGCTGATGGCGTTCGGGGTGGGGCTCATCGGCTTGCTGCTGCCGATCCGCATGGATGCAGAGGGCGTGGCGCCGCAGATCGCCGGCTATGTCATGTCGGCGTACTACGCCGGCTTCGTCGCCGGCAGCCTGATGGCGCAGCGCATCATCGGCCGGGTCGGGCATATCCGCGCCTTCGCCGCGTTCGCCGCTACGCTCACCGCCGCTATCATGGTCCATGCGCTGATCTTCAACGTGCCGGTCTGGGGACTGATGCGCGGAGCGGTCGGCTTCTGCATGGCCGGGCTCTATGCGGTGATCGAGAGCTGGCTCAACGTGCGCAGCTCCAACGAGCTGCGCGGCCGCGTGCTGTCGATGTACACCCTCACCATCTATATCGCCTCCGGCATCGGGCAGCTTGCCATCAACATCGATCCCAATATCCAGAGCCTCGATCCCAACATCCAGCGGGACGCCGGGCTGGAAATGTTCGCCCTCGGCGCACTGCTGACCTCGCTCTGCCTGGTGCCGGTGGTGCTGACCCGCGTCCCGGGGCCGGAGCTCGGCAACATCAAGACCATGGGGCTCAAGGCGCTCTACCAGGCATCGCCCCTCGGCACGGTGGCTACGGCGGGCGCGGGGCTGATGAGCGGCTCGCTGTACGCCCTGGGTGCGGTCTATGGGACCGAGATCGGGCTTTCGGTATTCGAGAACTCGGTCTTCATGGGCGCACCCATCATCGGCGGCTTCCTGCTGCAATGGCCGATCGGGCGATTAAGCGACAAATTCGACCGAAGGACCGTGCTGTTCGGCGTGCTGATGGCAACGGTCGGGGCGGCGGTGCTGCTCGGCGCCTTCAGCATGGCCAGCCGCAGCTTCCTTCTGCTGGCGACCGCCAACCTGCTGCTGGGCGGGTTCCTGGCGACCATCTATCCGACCGCCGTCGCCCACGCCTTCGACTATATCGACCGCAGCCAGATGGTGGCCGCCAACAGCGGCATGCTGCTGGCCTGGGCGGTCGGGGCGACCGCCGGACCGCTGATCGCTTCCTCTGTCATGGGGCCGTCCGGGCCGTCCGGCCTCTTCGTATTTATCGCAAGTATCGCCATCATCCTCGCCTTCTACACCCGCTGGCGCATGAGCCGCCGGGCCGCCAAGCCCGCGGAAGAGCAGTCGAAATTCGTGCCTGTCCCGGCCACTTCGGCGATTGCCGGCGCGCTCGATCCGCGCGCCGCGCCACTGCCCGAGTTCTATTACGAGGACGAGGATCCGGGGGATCGCTAATTCCCTCTCACTCCGGGGCCGGGTGACCGGAAAAGTCCTAAAAGTCGCCTAATCGATAAAATCACTTCGATCCGATAAGCGATTGTTAATCGAAGAATGTCAGTCTGCACATACCATTGCACACCTTGATAGTTGAGCCCTGTGTCCCGCGCCACACACACCCCCGTTGAGACCAAGCTGCCGATCATCGTCAGGGTCGGCCTGTGCGGTCATCATCGTCGGCGCAAGCACGCGGCAGCCCAAACGTCCAGCATGTCGAGGTGCGCCTCTTCACGCAAGTCGGAGCGGCGGACGTCCCGTCGGAACACGCTGTGAGCGAGCTTGTGGCACAGCCGCTGTACGAAACGTGGCAAGGCCGTGAGAACTGCGTCGCACGCGATGCGATCGATGAAATTCCATCTCATCGAATCGCACGCAACGCGCTAGAATTGCGAGCACAGGTTCGGCGCTTGTTGGGTATACGCATCGTCGCGGGATGCGCGCGAGGGCTGGGCAAGCTCAGCGCAGTGACGGTGGCGTTCGGGGACGCTCAGCTATTTCCGCAAGACCGAGTTCGGACGCCTGCAATTGGTCGCGCTTGGCGGATGCGCCCGGCGCAGGAGCACAACTTTTTGGTTCTGAGGTCAGTAGTATGAATCCCCGCCGGAAACCGATTTTCGCCCGCAGCCGGAGAAATGCCGCACAGCCGCACTGGCTGTGGGTGGTCGTCAGCCTGTGCGTGCTGATCGCCGTGACGTTGTTCGATGTCGGGCCGTCGCACCACAGCGTCGCCACCAGCACGCCCGAGCGGCTGGATACGCAGCTCCAGGCCTCGAACTGAGCCTCCGCGGCCCGTCTCGCGCTCAATTCGCGTCCGCAAGCGTCCGCTTGCGGAATGATAAGCCCTACTAAGCTGTTCTCTCATTGACACGGCCCACGCGGCGCGAAACGGCCATGGCCCGTTTCCGCTGCCGGGGCTTTTTCGTTGTCCGCGGATGAGGAACATGCTCAGGATCGCGCAGATTGCGCCGCTGATGGAGAGCGTTCCGCCCGAACTCTACGGAGGTACGGAGCGCATCGTCTCATATCTCACCGAAGAGCTGGTCAGGCAGGGGCACGACGTCACACTGTTCGCGAGCGGTGATTCGAACACCGCGGCGCGGCTGGTCCGCTGCTCGGCGGCGGCCCTTCGCCTCAATCCAGAGATCAGGGACCCGCTGCCGTATCACGTGGTGATGCTGGAGGAGGTGCGCCGCCGGGCCGACGCATTCGACGTGCTGCACTTCCACATCGACCTGCTCCATGCGCCAATGGTCCACGAGTTCGCGGACCGGACCGTCACCACGCTGCATGGGCGCCTGGATCTGCCGGATCTGAAGCCGTTCTACCGGGCGTTCGACGAGCTGGCGGTGATCTCGATCTCGCACGACCAGCGGCGTCCGATCGCCTCGGCGAACTGGGTCGGCAACGTCTACCATGGTCTGCCGCGCGACGTGCTGGCTTTTCGCGCCCCGCGGAAGGGGGGATACTTGGCGTTCACCGGCCGCATCACGCCGGACAAGGGGCCTGACCGCGCGATCGAGATTGCGACGCGGTCAGGCCTGCCGTTGAAGATCGCCGCCAAGATAGACAAGGTGGACCAGGAATACTGGGACAGCGTGATCGAGCCGATGGTGCACTCTCATCCCAATGTGGAGTTCATAGGCGAGGTGAATGAGGAGGAGAAGGCCGACTTCCTGGGCAACGCGCGGGGGCTGCTGTTCCCGATTTGCTGGCCGGAGCCGTTCGGGCTGGTGATGATCGAAGCCATGGCCTGTGGCACGCCCGTGATCGCGTTCAAGTGCGGATCGGTGCCCGAAGTGATCGACGATGGCGTGACCGGCCTGATCGTGGAGACGGTGGACCAGGCAGTGGAGGCAGTCACGCGGCTGGAGTTCTTCGACCGGAAGAGCGTCCGCGCGGCCTTCGAGCGGCGCTTCACGGTGGAGCGCATGGCCGCGGAGTATGTAGACGTATACCGCAGCCTGCCCGGCGTTCGGGAAAGCCGGAAACCGACCGTGGCTCCCAGGGCGCTGGATGGCGAGGCCGTTACGGGTCCTTGAGCCCGGGACGCGACGATACGCCAATCTTTGCCGATCTGCCGTCGTGGGGTAAGAGCGATGGCTTACACGCGATGATCTCGAACTCGAGGCGGGCGAGGGCCTCCGCCGGGAGGTAATGGTGCAGTCAGTTCCTCACGTTCCCCCGCCGGTCGCGGAGAACGGCGACGAAGACTTCTTGGCGACGCCGCAATTCCACATCCCTGCCACCACGTCCCTGCAGGAGCGTCGGCCGCGCACCCTGAAGCATGGCGACATGTTCGCCGTGCTGGACGATCGCGGCGATGCGATCGGCGGCCCGGGCGGCACCGACGGGCTCTACTATCGCGATACGCGCTACCTGTCGTGGTGCCAGCTCAGGATCGGTGGCCTCCGGCCGCTGCTGCTGGGGTCGATCCTGCGCGACGACAACGCCTCCCTGACCTGCGACCTCACCAATCCGGCCATCGATGGGGGCGACACGCCG
>DATBKQ010000181.1:0-19036 GCA_036555825.1 Acetobacteraceae bacterium
GACAACGATCACCAGGCCAAAGCGGCGGACGAGCGACAGCGGGATAGCCATGGCAGTCACCTTCCTGTGAGCGGTGCGGATTCTCGACCGGAATGGCGGCAGGTTTGTGGCGACATTGCACCGGGGCGAACCCATGGACAACTCCAGGTAGCATACAACGACCAAGATACATCCATATTTTCAGCTTGACAAACAAAGATGATGCAGTGTTTAATTTTCAGTACATCCTATGGGCATATCCATTCCAACTTGTTAGTAGAGGCCTACATTCATGCCTGAAGCAGCCGTATTTTCCAGCGATCGATTTCACAGCCGAGGTCATGACGAGAACACCTGTAGCGGTGCCGACCAAAGCCCGGACCGTATCCTGGTCGGATTGATCGACTGCATGCAATTCAGCCGCGAGTGCCTGATCCAGGCGCTGCGGGTGCAGTCCCCGGAACTGTCCATGCTGCCCTTCGCCTCGGTGAAGGACTGCATCGACAGTGCGCCGTCCGAATTACGAATGATCCTGTATTATTCGCACCAGGACAGTTCGTCGCAGATCGCTGTCCTGCAGCGGGTCAATGAGCTGCGGAAGGCTTTTCCCTCGGCGCCGATCGTGGTGCTCTCGGATGCCGACACCGCGCTGCAGCCCAGCAGTATCCGCGCGGCCATCAACAGCGGCGCCCAAGGCTATATTCCGACCGCCAACACCGCGATGCCCGCGGCGGTCGCCGCCATTCGCCTTGTGAAGGATGGCGGGACCACCGCCCCTGTCGACGTGTTGCTGGCGAAGCGTGCCAGGGCAGCCGAGACCCCCACCGAGGATCCGCAGTCGAAGCTGACGCCGAGACAAATGACCGTGCTGTCGCTGCTGCGTCTCGGCAAGGCCAACAAGATCATTGCCTATGAACTGGGCATGAGTGAGAGCACGGTGAAGGTTCACGTGCGCAACATCATGCGCCGGATGGGGGCCACCAATCGGACCCAGGCGGTATACAAGTCGCAGCAGCTTCTCGCGGTGCAGGCCATGGTGCCGTAATCGGAGACTGGCGCCGGCTTGCCCGTCACTCGATCCCGCTCAGTCCGGCGTGCGATTTGCCACGGAAAAACATCAGCGGTTCGCCGTCGCCGCGCGAGGCGACCGCGACAACCTTGCCGATGACGATCGACACCTCGCCACGCTGAAGCACCTCGTCAACGATGCAGTCGAACGCACCCAGCGCATCGCGGAACACCGGTGCGCCGGTTGTGAGCACGCACCACTCGCCATCAGTAAAGCGGGCGGCACCCGAGAGACCGGATTTGCCGCCAAACGCATCGGCGGCCCTCGCCGCGGTCGACGGAAGGAAGTTCACCGCGAAATGACGGCGCGACAGGATGCCGGCCAGCGCACTCGTGCTTCGGTCGACCGAAACCAGCATGGTCGGCGGGTTGGCTGTCACGTGGGCCGCGGACAGCCCGAGAAAGCCCGCCGGCCCATCGTCGCTCTGCGTGGTCACCACGGTCATGCCCGTGGCGCGCTGACCTAGCGCCCTCCAGAATGCGCGGGTGTCGATCTCGTCCCCCGAGGTCACCGTAAAGGCCGTCATTCACTGCCCCCAAACGATTGCGACCCGTCCACATGCGTGCCTGGACGTTACAGAGAAGGGGGGCGCGCGGACGCGACCACAGGCCCGGTCGCGCACCTTGTTGACCAGGTTTCGCCGATCTGAGGTGCCCCGGCCGGTCCAGCCGCCGGGAACGCCGCCGCGGCTACGAACGACCTTGCGCGGTTCCGTGCTGCGACGCGCTCGCCGCCTGCTCCGTGTTGTTCGAGTTACCGGCGGAATTCCACTCGCAGGCAAAGGCCGGGGCGGCAAGGCTGACCAGCAGCGCGAAGGCGACGAACAGGCGAACCATGCTCACATCCTCCAGTCTGATGGGACGTATCATTGCACCCCGATCCCGGACACCGCAAGCCACGCGCCTCTGGCCAAGGGACCCGATTGTTGCGTGACAGGTCAATGCCCTATCATCCCGCCTTTCCCGCCGATCGCCTGCTCAGGACATGCCAATGCATCTTGCCGATCGTACCATGCGGCTGCTGCTGGTTGTTTGCGTCGTTGTCGCGACCGACGCGACGCTGGTTCGGCGCGGTGAGGCAAACACCCCATGGGGCCTGCTTGCCGGCCGAGTGATCGGTCGCGTGAAACAGATGAGCCAGAAGCCGAAGGAAGATCAGCCCGGCTTCGACGTCGCGACGGTCATACTCAACGCGGATGCCGCGAAAGTTTACACGACCGCGGTCAGTCTGCTCCGCAGGAACCAGACGCTGCACATCGTGGCGGAAGACCCAAGAGACCGGACGGTCGAATTCAGCAACGGCACGCGCTCCGCCGGGATCACCGTGAGCGATCTCGGCACCAGGCTCTCGCAAATCCTCGTCGCATCGGCGACCAGGCCCGGCGAGGATTCAGCCACGTTGCGCATCGTGGAAGGAATCCTGCAAGTGTGCCAAGCGATGAAGGTCGCGTGCAGCCAGCGGTAGCTTCCGGTGTGACGGCGTCCGGCCCACTCAAAGCGGATTCTCGCCGACGATCTCCCACCGGTGGCGCTGGAACAGCCGCGCGCGTTCGTCCTCCGCCGGCCGGTGCTCGGCGAGTGCCTCGATAAGGCCGCCCGCGTTGGCGGGAGTGTAGAGAAACAGCACGCGGCCGGTTTCCTTGCCCGTGTTCTTCCAGGCATGCGGTATGTCGCGCGGCATGAATGCGCAGGTGCCGGGCCCTCCAACCGTGACCTCGTCGCCGATCTTGAAGCTGAACTCGCCGGAGAGCACCCAGGCGACTTCGTCGCTGTCATGGTGCAGGTGATAGAGGCTCGCCGTGCCGGAGGGCAGCGTCTCCTCGAACATCATGATGCTTTGGTTGGTCTCGTGCCCGAGCAGCTTCAGCGCAAACGATCGGCCGGGTGTCGGCGAGTCGAAGTGCTTCCCGCCACCCGCGGGAACCACAAAGCCTGTTGCGGTGCTCATCTTCGCGTTCCTTCCGTGCGGCCGCGCGAGAATAGACCTCGCCGGTGCGGTCCGCCAGCACCGCCGGGCGCATATGCCGCCCCGCGATACGATGGCACTATGGGGCTTGGTGTCAGCCTACGAGGAGACGAGATGGCAATGCGCATTCTGTGGCCGAACCTTCCGCCCGAATTCGTGCCGGTGGCCCGCGATGCGGTCGGCCCGGGCTTCGAGACCGACTTCTGCGCCAGTCCTGCCGATGTGACCGACGAGCAGTGGGCCAACGCCGATGCGGTTGTCGGCTCGTGCCCGCCACAATACATGGACAAGCTGCGCAAGTGCCGCGTCTTCGTGAAGTACGGCGTGGGTTACGACGACGTCGATATCGAGCGCTTCGGCAAGCTGGGGATTCCCGTCTGCAACACGCCCGACTACGGCACGCGCGAGGTAGCCGATCACGCGATCGCGCTGATGATGACGCTGGCCAAGAGCATCGCCTATCACGACCAGAAGCTGAAGGATGACCTGCGGGCCAACTGGCGGCCGGCGCACAACCCATTCGGCCGTCGGCTGTCGGTCTGCACCTTCGGCGTCGTCGGCATGGGCCGCATCGGCACGGCCGCGGCGCGCCGAGCCAAGGCATTCGACATGGACGTGGTGTTCTACGACCCGTATCAGCCGAACGGCTATCAGTTCGCGATCGGGGTGCGTCGCGCCGATACGCTCGCTGAACTGATGGGCCAGTGCGATTTTGTCAGCATCCACGCGCCGCTCACGGCGGAGACGCGCAACCTGATGGGGGCCAAGGCCTTCGCTGCGGCAAAGCGAGGGATGATCCTGATCAACACGGCGCGCGGACCGATCGTCGATATCGATGCGCTGTACGATGCGATGAGGGATGGCACCGTTCTCGCCGCCGGGCTCGATGTGCTGCCGCAGGAGCCGGCCAATCCGCAGTCCCGCCTGATCGCCGCCTGGCAGCGCGGCGAGGACTGGATCCGCCACCGCCTGGTGCTGACGCCGCACTCGGCGTTCTACACGCCTGAGAGCATGCGCGACAATCGCGCCTTCTCCTCGCGCACGGCGGCGCGCTATCTACGCGATGGGCGGCTGGAGAACTGCGTCAACCGGCAATTCCTTGTCGCGCGGAGCTGAGGGGCGGGACATGCTGGACAAGGTGGACGTTCTGATCATCGGCTCCGGCGCCTCCGGCGCCGCTGTCGCCTGGAGCCTAGCCGAGACCAGGATGCGCATCCTGTGCCTGGAGCAGGGCGACTGGATGAAGCCGTCTGACTATCCGTCCAACGGCCGGGACTACGAGGCGCGGGTGTTCAGCGACTACGCGACCAGCCCGAACATCCGCAAGCGGCCCGCCGACTATCCGATCAACGACGACAACTCGCCGATCAAGGTGGTGAACTTCAACGCGGTTGGCGGCTCCACCGTGATGTACACGGCGCATTATCCGCGCCTGCATCCCTCCGACTTCCGCGTCCGCACGCTGGACGGCGTGGCGGAGGACTGGCCGATCGATTACCCGACCTTGGAGCGGTTCTTCGCCGAGAACGACCGCATGACGGGCGTCTCCGGGCTGGCAGGCGATCCCGCCTACCCGGCACACGAGCCGCCGATGCCACCGCTGCCATTGGGCAGGACAGGTGCCAGGATCGCCACGACGATGAACGCACTCGGCTGGCACTGGTGGCCATCGGACAGCGCGATCGCCACCGTCGAATATGACGGCCGCGCGCCCTGCATCAATCTCGGCCACTGCACGCCGGCCTGCGCCCAGGGGGCCAAGGCCAGCACCGACATCACCTATTGGCCGCATGCGATCCGCGCCGGTGTCGAGCTGCGCACCAACTGCCGCGTGCGCGAGATCGTCACCGGCGACGGGGGCATGGCGACCGGGGCGGTCTACTACGATGCCGACGGCGTAGCGCAGTTCCAGCCGGCCGAGGTCGTCGTGCTGGCCTGCAACGGCGTCGGCACGCCGCGCCTCTTGCTGAACTCCGCCTCCGGCCGCTTCCCCGACGGCCTCGCCAATTCCAGCGGACTCGTGGGCAAGAACCTCATGTTCCATCCCTGGGCGCATGTCGTCGGCTATGTCGACGAACCGATGGACGGACATCGCGGGCCGCCGCTCTGCCTGTGGAGCCAGGAGTTCTACGAGACCGACCGTTCGCGCGGTTTCGTGCGCGGGTTCAATTTCCAGTTCAACCGCACCATCGGCGTTGGCACCGAGGCGGTTCAGACCGAAGCCATCGGCCTGGTACCCTGGGGCGAGGGTCATCACGACACGTTCCGCGGCCTGATCGGGCATCGCATGTCGGTCGGCATCTGCACAGAGGACCTGCCGGAGGAACACAACCGGGTCACGCTCGATCCGGTCTTGAAGGATGGCCACGGCATCCCCGCACCCCGGATCGACTACACCATCGGCGAGAATACCAACCGCATGCTCGACTTCGCGATCGACCGCGGCAGGGAGATCCTCGCCGCCGCCAATGCGCGGCACGTCCACGTCGTGCGTCCCGTGGTCTTTGGCGGATGGCACCTACTCGGCACGGCGCGCATGGGCAACGATCCGGAGCGTTCGGTGGTGAACGCCTGGGGACGCAGCCACGACGTGAAGAACCTGTTCATCGTCGACGGCAGCATCTTCGTCACTTCCGGCGGCGTGAACCCGACGTCCACCATCCAGGCGCTGGCGCTGTACATCGCCGACAGCATCAAGCAGCGCCTGGCAACCCTGTTCGATTGAGGCGGACATGAGCAACCAGACCCTGACCGAGGCCGAGACCGCCGATCTGCGCAGCCTCGCAGGCATGATTGTCCCTCCAAGCGCGAAGTACGACGTGCCCGGCGCGGATGAGGAGACGATTTTCGCCGACATCGTCAAGAGCATCGGACGCGACGCCGACGCCGTACGCGGCGCGCTCGCCAGCCTGCGCTCACTGGCCGGTGGCCCTTTCTCCGCGTTGCACCCTGCGCGTCGGGCCGAGGTGGCGGTGAAGCTGCGTGCCGAAGGAGGTCCCCAGGTCGGCGTGCTGACCCGGATCGTGCTGCTCTGCTATTATCGCGATGACCGGGTGATGGTCTCTCTGGGCCTGGAGCCGCGGGCGCCTTTTCCCAAGGGGCACGTGGTGGAGCAGGGCGACTGGTCGCTGCTCGACGCAGTACGGTCCCGCAAGCCTTTCTGGCGCCGGGTGTAGCAAGGGAACCCTGGACGGCCTCTACCCGATGGTAGATAAGGCCACCCGTTGGTAAGGAGAGCGGCACAGGATGAGCGAGGCTGACCGGACAACCGAGATCGACGCGCTGGTTGTCGGCGCCGGCTTCGCCGGGCTCTACCAGTTGCTCTGCCTTCGGGATCGCCTCGGCCTTGCCGCGATGGCGCTGGAAGCGGGCGGCGGGGTCGGTGGCACTTGGTACTGGAATCGCTACCCTGGCGCGCGATGCGACTCGGAAAGCCACGTCTATTGGTACACGTTTTCTCCCGAGCTGATGCGGGAGTGGGAATGGTCCGAGCGCTATCCCGGCCAGGCCGAGATCCTGCGGTATCTGAACTTCGTCGCCGACAGGTTCGATCTGAAGCGCGACATCCGGTTCAACAGTCGGGTCACTTCCGCGCACTATCACGACGCAACCAACCGTTGGCACGTGCGCACCGGACAGGGCGAGACGTTCGTCGCGAAATTCCTGGTCGCCGCTGTCGGCTGCCTTTCCACCGCCAACGTTCCGGACATTCCCGGCCTCAAGGATTTCAAGGGCAACTGGTATCACACCGGCCAGTGGCCGCACGAAGGGGTCGATTTCACCGGCAGGCGCGTCGGCATGATCGGCACCGGATCGACCGGCATTCAGGCCGCGCCGGTGATTGCCGCGCAGGCTGAACATCTGACGGTGTTTCAGCGCACAGCGAACTACTCGGTGCCGGCGCGCAACGTGTCGCTGACGCCGGAGTTCAAACAGTACGTCAAGCGGAATGCCCAGGAAATACGCGCGATAACCCACGAGACCTACAACGGGATGGGCTTCAGGGTCGAGCACCGCAAAGCGGTCGAAACCTCGCCCGAGGAGCGCGAGAAGATCTACGAGGCGGCGTGGCAGCGCGGCGGGCTGCAGTTCCGCGCCGCGTTCCAGGACATGCTGGTGAGCAAGGAGGCGAACGACACGGCGGCGGATTTCATCAAGCGCAAGATCCGCTCGATCGTAAGGGACCCGAAGACCGCGGCGATCCTGTCGGACATCGACCACCCCTACGCCGCCAAACGACCGCCGATCGATACCGATTATTTCGAGACCTATAACCGGCCCAACGTCTCGCTGGTCGACGTCAAGGCGGCGCCCATTCAGCGAATCTCGGAGGCGGGCATTTGCACGGCCGATGCCGAATATCCAGTGGACATCATCGTATTTGCCACCGGCTTCGACGCGATGACCGGTCCGCTGTTGCGGATGGAGATTCGCGGGCGGAATGGCGTCCCGCTTAAGGATGTATGGCACGCTGGGCCGCGCAACTATCTGGGTCTGCAGATTGCCGGGTTCCCGAACCTGTTCACCATCACCGGCCCGGGCAGTCCGTCGGTGCTGTGCAACATGCCCGTGGCGATCGAACAGCACGCGGATTGGATCACCGACTGCATCGAGCACATGCGAACGAATGGGCTGGACACGATCGAGGCCCTGCCCGAGGCGGTCGAGCAATGGGTGGCCGAGGTCAATGAGGTCGCTGGCCGGACATTGCTGCCGATGGCGAAGCATTCCTGGTACCTCGGGGCCAACATCCCGGGCAAGCCGCGCGTCTTCATGCCGTATGCCGGCGGCATGACCCGCTATCGCGAGCTCTGCCAGCACGTGGCCGCACGCGGCTACCAGGGATTCGCCCTGTCATAACGGAATGACAATGGATGGGTACGTCTGCGCGCTGGCCCGCTGGACGCCATCCCCGGCCATGCAACTCACGCTCTGGCTTCACGGCGCCTGCGTTTTCGGCCTGGTTCTCTGGCCTGCGGCATGGCCGTGGCTGCTGGCGACCGTCGTCGCCAACCATCTGGTGCTCGCGTCTGGCATGTGGCCGCGAAGCTCCCTGCTGGGCGCGAACCTGTCGAGATTGCCCGAGAATTGCATACGCAACGGCTATGTCGCTCTCACCTTCGACGATGGCCCCGACCCGGAGGTGACACCTCACGTGCTGGAAGTGCTCGATCGCTATGGAGCGAAGGCCAGCTTCTTTTGCGTCGCGCAACGCGCGGCCCGCCATCCGGACCTCGTTCAGGAGATTCTGCGCCGCGGGCACAGCGTGGAGAACCACAGCGACCGTCATCCCGCCACCTTCGCGTGCTACGGTCCGCGCACCCTCTATCGTGAAGTAATCACAGCTCAAGATACCCTCGCCGCCATGTCGGGATTTGAGCCACGGTTCTTCCGGGCCCCATTCGGGCTGCGCAATCCATTCCTCGATCCGGTACTCGCTTGGACGAACCTGCGCTACGTATCGTGGACGCGGCGCGGCTTCGACCGCGTCAGCCGCAATCCGGGCAAAGTCCTCGTCCGCCTCACCCGGCGGCTATCCGGGGGCGACATTCTGGTCTTGCACGACTCTCGGAGCCACAGGCCATCCGTCGATAGGCCGGTCGTGCTCGAGGTGCTGCCTGCGCTGCTGGAATGTATCGCGAATTGCGGTCTTCGTCCGGTTTCGCTGACAATGGCCCTTCGGTCATCGTCCGTCGCATAGTGCGCATCCGGTGACCCAGCGCCTCCGGCCTCATCCCACACTGACCGACTACTACGCCACCGATAATGACCGGATGGGCTATCTGAAGTTTCTGTTCGATGAAACCGCCCGATACTACGATCGGGTCAACAGGCTGTTCTCATTCGGCACAGGCGAATGGTACCGCGCCCGTACGCTGAAACGTGCCGGATTGCAGCCCGGCATGCGAATGCTGGACATAGCTGTCGGCACGGGGCTGGTCGCTTCCGCGGCGCACCGCGTCACGTATGGGGATGCGGACATTATCGGGCTGGATCCCAGCGAGCAGATGCTGCAGCAAGCCAGGCAGAAGTTGCGGATCGCATTGATCCGGGGACGAGCCGAAGCGCTGCCGCTTGCCGATGCCAGCGTGGATTTCGTCAGCCTGGGTTACGCACTGCGCCACGTCGGTGATCTTTCCACCGCCTTCGCCGAGTTTCACCGGGTGCTGCGTCCAAATGGCAGGTTGCTCATGCTGGAGATCGGACGGCCGGACGGCCGCATCGCCCACGCCCTCGCCGCGGCCTATCTCGGAACGGTGTTGCCTCGCCTGGCCCGCTGGCTGAAGCCGGCATCGGAACTGCCGGCGCTTATGCGCTATCACTGGGACACCATCGAGCACTGCGTGCCGCCAGGGGTCATAATGGCCCAGTTGGGCGCGTGCGGATTCACCGACGTCGCATGCGAGACAGATCTCCGCCTGTTCCGCGCCTATCGTTCGGTCAAGCCTGCTACGTGTTGCCAGCGTGGTGAAACGTGTTACTCTCGCCACGATTCTGTAGTTGGGGAGGCGCGCCCGGTTCGATCTGGCGCCACGTAACGTCGTTATGGCCACCTGTGATCTCGATGGTCCCACCTGGGACGATGTCCGCCTCTATGTCGTTGTGCGAACCGGCGATCCGTATATACCGGCACGGCCCTGTCAGGCTCAACTCGGTGCGGTCGCCCTCCAACTGAATGGGCTGCCCTCCGCAGGCAATGGTCTGTTTGGCGCGCGAGGTAGAATAGTGAATCACCCCGTTTGCATCCACGACCGGCGGCTTGGGTGGGTTCGTGCAGCCCACGGCACATGTCAGACAAACCACTGCAATTCGCGCGGCGATCAGGCGCATAGACTTTCCCCGCAATTTCTCATCGCGCCCCGAATCTAGCAGTTCCCCCGACAACAGCACAGGTACCGATGTCGACCAGGCGTCAATTGTTGTATCTCGTGACGATCCTCTTTCCGCCGTGGCATGCATGGAGCGACGACCGCACTGACTGGGCCGCTGACTTCATCCGCCAGATCGGCAATGAAATCGCCGCGATCGCCGGCAGCCCGGCCCCGGTGAATGAACGGCGCCAGCGGCTGCAAAATCTCGTCGATCGGGTAGCCGACGTAGACGATGCCGCCCGCTTCTGTCTCGGCCGGTTCTGGCGTCAGGCTTCGGCCGCGCAGCAGAGTGAATATATCAGGCTGTTTCATACGATCCTCATGAAGGTCGTACTGGCTCGCATCAATGCCGAATCGCAGGTACGTAGCGAGGTCCATGTAACGATAAGCCGTCCGGAAATGCGGCAGGACAGTGTATACGTGCCGACGGTGGTTGAGCGTAGCGGCAATCCGCCGGTCCAGGTCACCTGGGTGGTGAGCGCCGATGCGCGCCATCCACGCCTCATCGACGTCGTTGCCGAGGGGACCAGCCTGCGCCTGACCGTGCGCAGCGATTACAATGCGTTTCTGGTGCGTCACGACAACAGTATAGATACCCTGTTGCAGGCATTGCGCGATCAGGCCTGCGACAGTTGCGCCCCCGCTACCTCGTCCGCCGCCCGATGATCAGCACGTTCGCGAACGGCGTGCCGCCCCAGCAAGGTGTGACCGAGGACGCGAAGCCGCGGTCGATCAGCGATGCGTGCAATCTCGCCACCTTCCATGGATTGACGCGTGCGCCGGAATTCGGCGAGAAGGGACGCATCAGGCGCTCCACCCCTAGCGTCAGCAGGCTGCGCACGCCGCGATCGGGATCCAGTGTGCGAATGATGACGCGGTCGCGGGCCGCAAGGCATGCAGCCAGCAACACGGCGTCCTGCGCGTCGTCCGTGAGCTGATACAGTACGTCGATCAGCAGCGCCGTCGTCGCCTGTGGCAGGGCTGGCGGCAACACGAGATCCTGTGCGACCGCGCGATAGGGCAGGCACCCGGCGGCACGACGCGCCTGCGCGAGGTGCTCTGTCCGCCGATCTATTCCCACGACCGACCTTGCCAGGCCGGATTCCAGCAGCGCAATGCCAAGCTGACCGCGACCGCAGCCGATATCGAGTACATCACCGAAATGCTCTTCCTCCGCCAGGGCCAGCAGATCGCGATGGACCGGATCGTGCGTCAGCTTGCTCTTCACATAGCCATACGTACCGCGACCGCAGCCCCGATAGCGTCCCGCCACGCGGGCCAGCACGGGTGTGAAATCTCTCACAGGCCTGTGTCTGCGAGCGGAGCGAAGCAATCCCGACCGAGATTGCTTCGTCGCTCCGCTCCTCGCAATGACACAATCAGCGAACCGCGCTCGATTGATTGGTGGCACTGGGCGTCTCCACGAGTGGCACGCCCAGGTGGCTTGCGACGGACAGCACACGGTACGCGGCCTTGAACGCGATCAGTGGCAGCCGAAGGCCAGGCACGCCGTGCAGATTGCCTGCCAACAGCGACGTCACCGCGTCCCGCATGCGGAACCGGTTGTTCGGCGCCAGCAGCATGTGGCGCATGACCGGCGTGTTGATGCGATAGATCAGCCAGCCAAGGCGATCCATGCCGGATCGTAACTGCTGTTCCGAGCGCCGCGCCAGTTGCCGCCCCTTGGCTTCGTCATCCAGCCACGCATGCGCCACATCGGCACCAAGCATCCCGGCGGTCATCGCCAGCAGCACCCCGCTCGAGAATACCGGATCGATGAAGGCGAATGCGTCGCCGATCATCATGTAGCCGTCACCCCAGCATGCGCTGGCGCGATACGAGTAGTTCCCCGCCGCCATCACCTCGGAAACCACGCTGGCCTCGCTCATCCGCGCCCGCAGCGTCGGGCTGCCGCGGATGCGCTGGAACAGCAGATCGCGCGGTGAACCGCCGCGCGCCTTGAACGCCGCCTGGTTGCCGACGAAACCTACGCTGGTGGTCTCGTCGCGCAGCGGAATGACCCAGAACCAGCCTTCGTCCGTCAGGTGGATGCTGATGCAGCCGGCCATGTCGTCCTGACGGCACGCGACATTACGGAAATGCGCGTACACGGCGGCAGTGTTGTTGCGCTTGTCCGCAACCTTCAGCCCCAGGCGTCGCGCCAGGAACGTGTCGCGCCCCGATGCGTCCAGCAGGAAGCGCGGCGCGAAGTGATGCAGCGCTCCGTCAGCATCGCGCGCGGTTACCATGCATGCTGCACCGCGACCTGCCCGGTCGAGCCGCACGTCGATCGCGCGCATGCCCTCTATCGTGCGCCCTCCATGGTGCCGGACGTTGGCGAACAACATCGCGTCGAAGTCGGCACGCCGCACCTGATAGCTGTAGGTGAACTCCCGGTCGGCGCCGGTTGCGAAGTTGAAATCCACGCTGCGTCCGGTGGCATCCGAGACCATCTCGGCACCAGGTTTGAGCACGCCCAATGCGTGTATTGCATTGCGCACGCCCAGCCGGTCGAAGATCGGCAAATTCCGCGGCAGTAACGACTCGCCGATATGGAAGCGCGGATGCCTATCCCTTTCGAGGAGAACGACATCTCTCCCGCGCCGGGCCAGCAGAGCTGCCGCGGTCGACCCCGCCGGACCGCCGCCGATGACCAGGACGTCGCAGTCATCGCCGCCTGGACTGGCCGGGCTGCTCATCCTGCCCGCTCCGCGCTTGCGGACCTTGAGATCGATATGAAGCTCATGCCATGACCAAAGGAAAGGACGCAGCAGAGCGGCGGCGCGAATGGCGGTCAAGGTGTACGTGGTGATTCCCGCCTACCAGGAGGCGGCCACGATCGGCCCCATCGTCGGCCAGTGCCGGATGATTCCCGAGGTGTCGTGCGTCTTGGTCGTCGATGACGGCTCGCGCGACCAGACCGCCGAAATAGCCGCGGAGAGTGGCGCCACGGTACTGCGCCATCCGCACAATCTCGGCAAAGGGGCCAGCCTGATATGGGGAATGCTGGCCGCGGTGCAGGCCGGCGCGTCGCACGTGGCGACGTTGGACGGCGACGGTCAGCACCGGCCGCAGGATCTGCCACGCCTGCTGGAATGCAGCCGCCGGTGGCCCGGTCACATCATCCTGGGCTCCCGCCGGGCGAGCGGCCATACCGCGCCCCGCGCGCGCTTCATCGCCAACCGGGTTGCCGATTTCTGGGTATCGTGGGCGGCGGGTCACCCGATCGATGACAGCCAGTGCGGATTCCGCGTCTATCCTGCGGCCCTCGTTCAGCGGCTCGCCGCGCACCCACCGCAGGCGATGGGCTTCGCCTTCGAGAGCGAAATTCTCATCGAGGCCGCGCGGCTTGGCTTCTTCACGGTTGCCGTTGGCATTCCCACGGTTTATGGCGCAGCCCTGAAGCGCAGGAGCCATTTTCGGCCTGTGGCCGATATCACAAAGATTGTGCTGACGGTCGCGCGCAGACTTCTCCGTGCCGGCATGAACCCGCTTGGTCTGTGGCGATCGCTGACCTTGCAGCGTCTGCGGTAGGGCAGATGGCGTGCCGCGCGGCTATGCCATCCCGCCGTTGATCAGCAGCGTCTGACCGGTGATGTAGGCCGCCTGGTCCGATCCGATGAAGCCCACGAGGTCAGCAACCTCCTCCGGTCTCCCCGCACGCTTCATCGGCACGATCTCGGCGATGCGCCGCCGGTCCAACGCCGCGGCGACCCAAGGCGAATCGATGATCCCTGGCGCAATGGCATTGACCGTCACGCCACGACTGGCGAGCTCCAGCGCCAGTGCGCGCACCGCGCCGATCAGGCCCGCCTTGGCAGCAGCGTAATTGACCTGTCCGCGGTTGCCCATGATCGCCGATACCGAGGAGATGGCGATGATCCGTCCCCAACGCGTTGCCATCATCGGCAGCAACAGCGGCCGCGTCACGGCGTAGAACCCGTGCAGCGACACGTCGATCACCTGTCGCCACTGATGCTCCGACATGCCCGCCATCGGGACATCGTCATGCGTTCCGGCACTGTGCACCACGACCTGCGGCACGCCGTCCGACAGAACCGGCTGCAACGCCGCCGCGGTCGCATCCGCATCCCTCAGATCGCAGCTCAACGTTTCCGCCGAACCACCGCCGGCGCGAATTGCGCTCGCCACCTTCTCGGCAGCCTCCGGCCTGGTGTGGGCGTGCACGATCACGTGCAGCCCGTCTCGCGCCAGGCGCCGACAGATCGCCGCGCCCAGGGTTCCGGCGCCTCCGGTGACCAGCGCGCGCTTCACGCCACGGTTGCCGCAGTCATCGCCAATACCGCGCGCCCGCTCAGCAACTCGGTGCCCGACTCGGCCGCCAGCATAAACCGATAGATCAGACCGTGCGGTGCGCTGATCTCCCGTGTCGCGACCACGCGCAGCACGCCAAGCGACGGATCGTCCAGCCGCCCGGCGCGGATGGCGACGTCCCGCAGCGCGGCCAGGTACCCGGCTGGCTGCTTGCCGCCACCCAGCAGAGCACCGTGCAGAGCGGCGGCCTGCAGGCCATATTCGATGCCGCATACAGCATGCAGCCGGCCTCCGCGCCGCAACGGGTTATCCGGCGACAGATGCGACCACGCCGCGCAGGTTATCTCGGTCGCCGACCACGCGAGCGCCGACTCCAGCAGGCACATGGCCCCCTGGTGGGGAATCAGCTCGAGGATGCGCTGGCGGGCGACCATGGCTGCACCGTGACCCGCACGCTGCTTTCCAGCAAGGCCAGGCTGAACGTGGCCGGAACATTGCGGGCAAGGGCCTCCAGCAGAGGCAGCAGCCGCGCCGCGGGATTGCCGCGGGCAAGCGCGCGCAGCGCCGTCAGGTTCGTCGTATCGCGTTCCGCCGCGACGCCTGGCTGGTAGGCGACCGAGAGGCTGGCCAAGGCGGTTTCACCCGCCCGCGGCGCAAGCACGAGCCCCACGCCGAAGGCACCGGACGTTGGACGCCTGGCATCGAGCGGCGAAGGCATCGGCGTTTCGTAGACGCACAGCAGTTGCGTTTGCTGCGTCGCCCGAACGGCAGCCAGCACCTTCAGCAGCGCCGCGGCCGGTGTCGCGTCATGGCCGGCCAGGCAGCTTGCCGGCTCATGAGAACCGGTCGCGATCGACCAGTAGCCCGCCGCCGCATTGTGCACGGAATTGTGGAACTGGGTGGGCGAGACAGGCTGGCCTTCGGCCAAGGTCTGCAGCACCGCATGCATCACCGCGCCGTCGCCATTGGAGGTGGCGAACACGCTGCCGATGCTGCCAGGCGCCAGGCCCGCTATCTCATGTGCCTGCTGAGCGACCGTCAGCGCCAGCCGGACCGCAGCGCCGACACGACGCCGCTCGTTGGCGGGCAGGATGCTCGGCATCGCCGGAAGTGTTTCGCGCCACGCGTACTCCTCCAGCCCAGCAAGAATCGGGCGGCTGCGCGACCAGCCGTCGAGCCCCGGGCCACAGACCGATACGGCGTGAATGAAACCCTCGATCACCGGGCCGCTCCGAAGACCAGGCTGCAGTTGATGCCGCCGAAACCAAAGGCGTTGCTCATCACGATACGCAATGGGCGGTCTTCATTGTGCAGGATCACCCGCGAACGAAACCCGGGATCGAGCCTGGTCACATTCAGACAGCCAGGCAGCAAACCATGCCGGATACACAGCTCGCCGATGACGACTTCCAGGATGCCAGAGGCACCAAGCGTATGGCCGGTCCAGCCTTTGGTGGAGCTGCACGGCGTCGCATTGCCGAGCACCGCCGCGATCGCCTGATCCTCCATGGCGTCGTTCGCACGGGTACCGGTGCCATGCAGATTGACATAGTCGATGTCGGCCGGTTCCAGCCCGCTTGCGGCAAGTGCGGCCTGCATCGCGGCTATCGCACCCGCGCCCCGCGGATGCGGCGCCGACATGTGATAGCCGTCGCAGCTTGCGCCGTAGCCGAGCAACGCAATGCCGTCCCCTGCCGGTTCGAGCAAGGCGAAGCCCGCGGCCTCGCCGATGGAAATGCCGGCCCGGTCGGCATCGCATGGCCGGCATGGGACAGGCGAGATCAGTTCCAGCGAGGCGAAGCCGCGCAAGGTCATGCCGCACAGACTGTCGGCACCGCCCACCACGGCGGCGTCGCATTCCCCGCACTCGATCAGATGGCAGGCATCGATGAATGTCTGCGCGCTGGATGCGCAGGCGGTCGAGATGACCATGGCCGGTCCGCGCAATTGCAGTGCGCCGCGGACGAAATGCGCCAGCGAGAACATCTCGTGGGTGTGTGAGTAATCGAACGATGCGGGAAGCGTGCCGGTCCCGGGATCGCGCGCGCGATAGGCTTCTTCCGTTGACAGCACACCCGACGTGCTGGTGCCGAGGATGACCGCGATACGGCCGGCGCCATAACGGTCGCGCGCCGCGGCGACGGCATCGGCGAAGCCATCGGTCCGCAGTGCCAGGTCAGCCAGCCGGTTGTTGCGGCAGTCGAAGCATGCCAGCACCGAGGGCAGCGCGTGGGTTTCCACGCCTTGCACCCGGCCGATATATCCATCCGTCACATTGGCGAAATCGCACGGCCGCAGGCCGCCGCGGCGCAAGCGCAGCGCGTCCAGTGTCGCCGCCGAACCGCAGCCGATGGCGCTGACGACCGTGGTGGCAGTCAGGACGAGCGGACGCATTCACCCGGCTTCCGGCAGATCGCGCGGGCGAGCGCCGGCAAACAGGAAGGCAAGCACCAATGCGGCGAAGGAACCGATTGCCACGGTGATGCCGATCTGTCGCAGCAACGGCGTCCGGCACAGCGCCAGCATGCAGAACGTGAGCAAGGTCATCGCGTTGCATATCGCGAGTGTGCGAAGCGTGCGCGCCCGCTCCTCCTGGTCGAGCTGTCGGCGCGCGAAGAACAGCGCGTAGTCCAGGCCGACGCCGACGACGAATTGCAACGATACGACGTGGATCAGCGACAAGGGTATCCTGGCGGCGGTCAGAACGGCCACCGTGAGCAGCAGCGCGGCGAGGATAGCGGCAGCCACCGCTGCCACACGGCGCGGCGAACGCAGGCCGGCGGCAACCACCGCGAGCGCCATCAACCCGCCCGCGGCAAGCCAGCGCCATGCCTTCCCCGTGTAGTCCGCAACGATTGCGTTGGTCTCCCCAGTGATGTCGAGGTATGTGGCGCCGCCCTGCCGCAGCGCTGCCGCGAAGCGCGCCGGATCGCGCAGATCGGTTGGCGCGATCACGCCATACCAGAGGCCATCGCGCTCGAACAGCAGCGGGTCGAGACGTGCGCGAAGCAATGGGCTCGCGATGTCGGACAGCAGCAAAGGGGGCATCGTGCGGCTCGCGGCCACGCCATCGACGAACGGCCGGAAGGCTTCCGGACGGAACGGCAGTCCCGCCTGCGCCGTGGCGATCCGCGCGGCGAGTTCGTCGGGCGCCGGCAGGATGGCACGGCGCGCCAGTTGAGTCGCGGTACTCGGCAACACCTTGGCGGCGACTTCCACACCGCTCAGCACGCCGTCGCCGGTCAGCGCATCGAGCGCCGGCAGCAGGTTCTCCTCCTGGCGCAGCACGGCTTCCGCCGTATCCCCTCGCACCACACCCAAGAGAACGGCATCAGGCGCACCGATCTCATGGCGCAATTCCGCATCCAGGGCGAAGTCCGCGGCCGGCACCGGACTTAGCGCGGCGAGATCGTTTTGCCAGCGCGGTCCACCCACCGCGGCGAGCCAGGCTGTGGCCACCAGGCAGGCTCCGGCGACCCAGCCGCGCCACGCCCGCAGGCGTTCGATGCGCAGCAGCCGGGCAGGGTCGCCGGCCGATACCGGGGCCAGGCCAGCGGCGACGATGAGCGGCGGGAGAAGAAATCGGCTCGCCGCCGCGGCTGTCGCGACGCCGACAACGGAAAAGCAGCCGAGTTGCGACAGCCCGGGGAAACCGGAGAACAGCATGCCGGTCAGTCCCAGCGTGGTCGCCAGAACGGTGAGGCTGAAGGCCTGTCCGATGCGCCGCAACGTGCCGCCTGCCGCTTCGCCATGCTTGCGATGGCCCACCAGCAGCACCGGGTAGTCAAGCGTCACACCCAGCATCGTCATGCCGAAGCCGATGGTGATGCCGTGCACGAAGCCGAACACGAGTTGCACGACGACCGCCGCACCGGCGACACCGAGTGTCACCGGTATGGCGACAACGAGCAGAATCAATACCGAACGGAAGCGCCACAGCAGAAGCGCCGCTAACAGCACGGTCGAGGCGATCGACAGCAGCATGACATCGGCGCGCATGGCGTCCGCCGCCGCGCGTGCGAACACCGCCGGACCGGCGGCAAGCAACCTGGCGCCCTGTGGGTCCGCCGCGGCGAACGCCTGTCGGATGGCTGCGCTCACCGCCTCCTGCGCTTCCACATCCATGCCGCTGGCGCGCGTGCTGGCAAGCACAAGGGCGCGCGGGCGATCCGCCGCGAACCAGACCCCGTGCCGCGTGCGCACCGGGCTGGCGCCGATCAGCTCGCGAAGCAGCTCGGAAAACGCGCCAGGCAGGTCGGCCATGCCGAACTGTTCGACCAGCGGTGCGGCCGAGGACTGCAGGCCGCGCAGCAGTTTTTCCATGTCATCGCGCAGTGCGGGGGCGGTGAACGCTGCCTCGGTCGTGGCGGGCGACAGCAGGTAGCGATGGGTGAACAGCACGTTCCGCGCATCGTTCGCCAGCAGATCCTGGCTGCCGTTGTTGATGAAGGAAAACAGGCCTGTGCGATCGAGCGCCTGCGTCATCGACCGGCTGATGCGGGCCAGCGTGTCGGCGGGTGCTCCTTCGATGCCGAGCATGATCAGGCTGGTGGCGGCGCCGGAAAGCAACTGCTTCGACAACAGGCGTGTTGCGTCGGTGCGGCCGCGCGGCAGGAAATCCGCCATGTCACTCCGGATGGTGACGTGGGTCAGCGCGATCCCGGCGATCAGCGCGGTCATCGCCGCGGCAAGCAAGATCGGTCCGCTGCGCGCCGGGCGCCGGGTGCTCAAGGGGCCTGGCTGATCGTCATGCGGCTTTCGTCGCCATTCGCCTGAATGGTGTGGATGCGCTGCAACGAAGCCTGGCTGCCTTCGATGACGATGCGGCTTACCACGCGTTCGACCGCGGGGTCCGTCGGTATCAGCGTCAGGCGCC
>DATBKQ010000182.1:0-6415 GCA_036555825.1 Acetobacteraceae bacterium
TCCAGTTGCCGGACTGATCGCCGTCACCCAGCGCGATGTAGAGGTCGGAAAGGAAGTTGGTGCGGATCGCGGTTTCGGCGGTGGTCTGTTGCTGCAGCGGGAAGAACCGCCGCTCTGGGTGCACCACCGCGATGGTCCGGCCGTCGCGCATCACCTCTACCGTCGCGTCATCCGCCAGGTAGTTCGGACCAGGCAGGCGCCGGACCGCGGCGAGATGCAGCGTATAGCCGGCCAGGTGCAGGTCGCTGCCCGGTTGCACGGTCTCGATCGCCTCCACGTCGAAGGCGGAAGCGGAAAAGCCGGCGATCGACACCGCGAGGCCGAAATGCGCGAAGCTCATGCCATAGGCGGCTCGTGGCAGATGAACGGCCCGGCGCAGGCTGTCAGCCAAGGGGATGCGGAACAGGCGGATGCGCTCGGCCCACTCCACCAGCACGGCGCCGCCGGTCCAGGCGGCCAGACCGAAACCGAACACGGCCAGCACAGGCCCGCCATGGGTGGCGTAGAACGCCACGAGCACGGCGAGCGCGGCGGCGATGTACGCGACCCAGACCCGCTGCAACGCGCCAAGCAGGTCGCCTCGCTTCCACGACAATAGCGGGCCGATGCCGACAGCGAGGATCATTGGCACCATCAGCGGCACAAAGGTGCGATTGAAGAACGGGAAACCGACGGACAGCTTCGGCCCGCCGACCGCGTCGAGGAACAGCGGATAGAGCGTGCCCAGCAGTACGGTGGCGCAGCCGCAGGACAGGATCAGGTTGTTCAGCACCAAAGCACCTTCGCGCGAGATTGGCGCGAACAGCCCTCCCCCCTTCATCGTCGGGGCGCGGATCGCGTACAACGTCAGTGAGCCGCCGATCGCGATCAGCAGCAGCAGCAGGATGAAGGTGCCGCGCGAGGGATCGGTGGCGAAGGCGTGCACCGAGGTCAGCACGCCGGAGCGCACCAGGAAGGTGCCGACCAGTGACAGCGAGAAGGTGATGATCGCGAGCAGAATGGTCCAGCTCTTCATGGTGTCGCGCTTCTCCACCACGATCGAGGAATGGATCAGCGCGGTGCCGACCAGCCAGGGCATGAAGCTGGCGTTTTCCACCGGATCCCAGAACCACCAGCCGCCCCATCCCAGCGTGTAGTAGGCCCACCAGCTTCCCATCGCGATGCCGATGGTGAGGAAACACCAGGAGGCAAGCGTCCAGGGGCGCACCCAGCGCGCCCAGGCGGCGTCCACCCTCCCCTCGATCAGGGCGGCGACGGCGAAGGCGAAGCCGACCGAGAAGCCGACATAGCCCAGGTAAAGGAACGGCGGGTGGAAGGCGAGGCCAGGATCCTGCAGCACCGGGTTGAGGCCGCGGCCATTGGGCAGCGGTGGCCAGGTACGCAGGAAAGGGTTCGAGGTCAGCAGGATGAACAGCAGGAATCCCGCCGCGATCATCCCCTGCACCGACAGCACACGGGCGCGCAGGTCGGGCGGCAGGTTGCCGGAGAACAGCGCCAGCGCGGCGCTGCACACGCCGAGCATGAAGACCCACAGTACCATGGAGCCTTCGTGGTTCCCCCACACGCCGGTGACCTTGTAGAGCAGCGGCTTGTCGGTGTGGCTGTTCTCGACGACGTTGATCACCGAGAAGTCGGACGTGACGTAGGCGTGCATCAGCGCCGCCATGGCCAGGGCCACCAGGCCGAACTGCACCAGGGCGGCGTTACGGCCGACCGCCATCCAGGCAAGGTTGCCGCGCGCGGCGCCGGAGAGCGGCACCACGGCCTGCACCAGCGAGACGCACAGAGCGAGGATCAGGGCGAAATGGCCAAATTCGGCGATCATGGCCGGAGCCTCAGGCTGCGGCGTCGCCGGCTGATCTCGGGCTGGAGCAAGCGGTTTCGACCAGGGACGGCATCATCGCGCCCTCCTATGCGCCGGAGCGGGGTGAAGCGCAACCGCTCGCTGTGACCTTCGGGGATCGTACGCCGCTCTCGGGGCCACACACCGCTTCGTAACAGCGCCGAGGCAACCTGTGCTGCCCCCAAGTGTTTGTTCCTTGACCTTTGTACCTCGCCAGCCAGGGAGGCGTGCGTTTGAGCACTATTCGCACCGCGGTCGCGGGCGTCGGCAATTGTGCATCCTCGCTGATCCAGGGGATCACGCTTTACCGTGGCGTCCGCGCCGATGCGCAGATACCCGGGCTGATGCATGTCGAGTTGGGTGGCTATGCGGTCTCCGACATACAGGTGGTCGCCGCGTTCGACATTGCGCGTGGCAAGGTGGGGCGCGACATCGCCGAGGCAATTCTGTGTGAGCCGAACAACACGCAGGTGTTCACCCCCGTACCGAAGTCGGGTATCGAAGTCCAGCGTGGTCCGACCATGGACGGGCTGGGCCGCTACCTGCGCGAGATGGTGGAGGAAAGCGACGCGCCCGCGGTCGACGTGGCGAAGGTGCTGCGGCGGAGCGAAGCCGAGGTGCTGGTCTGCTACCTGCCGGTTGGCGCGGAGCACGCGGTGCGCTGGTACGCCGAACAGGCACTCGCGGCCGGGTGCGCGTTCGTCAACTGTATTCCGGTGTTCGTCGCCTCCAACCCGCAATGGCAGGCGCGGTTTGCGTCGCGCCGGCTGCCGCTGATTGGGGACGACATCAAGTCGCAGGTGGGCGCCACGATCCTGCACCGGGCCATCGTCAACCTGTTCCGCGAACGCGGTGTGCGGATCGATCGCACCTATCAGCTCAATTTCGGCGGCAACACCGATTTCGCGAACATGCTGGAACGCGACCGCCTGGAATCGAAGAAGATTTCCAAGACCCGCGCTGTGACCAGTCAGCTTGGCGAGGCGCTCGAGCCGCGGAACGTGCATGTCGGCCCGAGCGATTACGTGCCTTGGCTGACCGATCGGAAATGGGCGCACATCCGCGTGGAAGGCACAACGTTCGGCAACGTCCCGCTGAACTGCGAAGTCAAGCTGGAGGTGTGGGATTCGCCAAACTCCGCCGGCGTGGTGATCGACGCGGTGCGCTGCGCCAGGCTGGCGCTGGATCGCGGTATCGGCGGCGCGCTGATCGGACCTTGCGGCTATTTCATGAAGAGCCCGCCGCGACAATTCACCGATCACGAGGCACGTGAGCGCACCGAAGAGTTCATCCGCGGCTGATGCGGGCGCTGTTCCACCTCGTTCGCCATGGCAGCTACGCCTTGCTGGACCATGCGCCGGGGGGTCGGGCGGACTACCCGCTCTCCTCGCAAGGCCGCGACGAAGCCGGGAACATCGCTGCGTGGCTTGCGGGCCGCGGCCCCAGGGCGCTGGTGTCGTCGCCGACGCGGCGGGCCATCGAGACGGCAGCACCCATAGCGCAGCGTCTGAACCTTGCGATCGAGGTCGATCCGGCGTTCGTCGAGATCGACTTCGCCGATTGGACCGGCAAGCGATTCGAGGATCTGCACAGCGATCCCGGCTGGAGGGCGTGGAACGGATTCCGCAGCACCGCGGGAGTGCCTGGTGGGGAAACAATGCTGGGGGTTCAGGCGCGCGCGGTGGCGGGACTGCTGCGCCATGCTGCAAAACATAACGATGCCGAGGTGGTCGTGGTCAGCCATGCCGATGTGATCAAAGGGGTGCTCGCGCATTTCCTGGGCACACCGCTCGATCTGCTGCAGCGTATCGAGATCGGTCCAGGATCGATCAGTCAGCTTATGCTGTACGCAGCAGAGGCGAAGGTCCTGGCCGTCAATTTCCACCCCTGATGTCGTGCGCAATCCGTGCGACCACCGAATCCCAATCCCCAGGCGTCGGCTGACGATACAGCCGCATACAAGGATACCAGGGACTATCGCAACGATCCGCCAACCAGCGCCAGTCGGCGTCGTGCCTCAGCAGCAGGCAGGTGGGGCGGCTCAGCGCGCCGGCGAGATGTGCAAACAAGGTATCGACCGTGATCACGAGATCGAGGCTGGCGATCAGCGATGCCGTGTCGGCGATGTCCACGGGAGCGCCGTGAGGATTGCGCACTGGCAGCGCGGTGGGCGCCGGCTCCAAGGTGAATACCTCGCCCGGTATTTGCTTCAGCAGTTTGAGCATGATGTGCTCCGGTATATCGCGCCCCACGTCCCATGTGCCGCTCCGGCAGCAAATTCCCATGGCGCCCGGAACGATTGCCGCCGGGATGACATGCAGATACGGCGGCAGTGGCGCGGCGCCCGGCGGGAGCCGCAGCGCGTGCGGCAATTCCATGATTTCGATATCGCACCCACTCGGCGGCGATGGCGCGTCGAGTACGAACGGAACCAGCCGGTCCGGCCCAGGCACGGAGGCGAGCAGGCACTGCAACTCGGGCTGCACTTCGACGGTGAGCGAGGCAACCACCGAGCGCAGCGCCGGGAGATAGCGCGCGAATTGAATGGTATCGCCCAGGCCATGGTAGCAGCGCACCAAAACGTGCTGCCCGCGATAGTCCCGCCCATCCCACACCCAGCGCAAGTGATATGGCAGCAGCGGATTGTCGCGTTCCGCCGGATCACGGTTCGCCAGCACCGCGTCGCTGATAGCCCACGCCTTCGCGAATTCGCCCCGGCGCATGGCAGCCATCCACTCCGTATCCACGCTGGTATGCACTCTGAATTGTCCCCAAGGACTACAGAACGCGGCTTCGGCCGTGGCGTTGCCCACGGAGCGGAGGACCGGATGGACGATGCAGCGCACGTGCGGATTTCACCGCCGGGCAGGTTCGCATGGCTGCTGTCGTTCACCCGCGGTCAGAGTGCCGGCGGACTGGCGCTCATGGTTGCGCCGGTCGCCGCACTCGCGTGGTCGGACTCGCCTGGATCTGCCCGCTGCTTCCATCCATGGAACTGCCGATCGGTATCGCTGCACCTGCCGCTGGACCGGTGCGTGAACGACGGGCCGATGGCGCTGTTCTTCCTGACAGTCGGGCTGGAGATCCGCCGGAAATGACCGAGGGCCAACTGGTCGGGCTGTCGCAGAACGTGGCGCCTGGCCTCGCAGCCCTGGGGGCATGATCGTGCCGGCGCCTATTTACGTGGGCTGCAAACTGGCGAAGCCCGGCGACCTTGCATGGCTGCATCGGCGAGCTGGGTTTCCTTGGGACCGCGGTCCACGCAGAAGTGAGGGTGGCGACCCTCGTCAGCTCGGCGGTCTCGGCGACGCTCAGTCTGCTGGTGCTGGCGATGGCGCGCCCGCGTGTCCATGCGCCCACGCCCGCCGAGAGGCTTGAGCACAGGTGAGGCAAGGATCGTACGAAGCCGTGGTGTTCGATCTCGACGGCACTCTGATCGACACCGAGCCGTTCTATCGCGCCGCTTTCCGTGCGACGGCGAGGAACTTCGGCGTGAGCGTGCCGACCGAGCTTTACGCTGCGCTGGTAGGCATCGCGACCTGCGAGCGCCGCCCTATACTGCGCCGGGCGTTCGGGCCCGGCTTTCCGGTGGACGACTTCATCGCCGCGTATTACGCGCAAAGGGCAGCGCGGCTGCCGGCGCGCATCCCACTCTGTGCCGGGGCGGCGTCGCTTTTGCGAAGGCTTCGGCTGCCGAAGGCGATTGCCACGTCTGCGAGCCGTCGCACCGCGGTCAGGCATATCGATCGCGCCGGGCTGGGTGGCGCGTTCTCGCACCTGGTGACCCGTGACGACGTTCGGCGTGGCAAGCCCGCGCCGGACACGTTCCTGCACGCTGCCAATCTGCTCGGAGTCTCGCCGGGCGAGTGTCTCGCCATCGAGGACTCGCCCGCTGGCGTTGCCGCGGCACACCGGGCGGGTATGCCGGTCGTCATGATCGCAACGAGTACCGCGCAGGAGACCAGACAGCGCTGCATCACCGTCGTGCCGCGACTCGATGCGGTACCGGACCCGTCCTGTATTCCCCGACTGCTCGCGGAACCGCGCACAACGTTCATACGTTGTCGGACGGATCGCGCGGGAAGCAAGCCGGTGGCGCATCGTTCATGAGAATTGTGATCTTCGGTCTGGCTGTCAGCTCTTCATGGGGCAATGGACACGCGGCGCTATGGCGCGGATTGATTCGCGCGCTGCATGCCGACGGACACCGGGTGACGTTCTTCGAACGGGACGTGCCGTATTACGCCGAACACCGGGACCTGACCGAACTGCCGGGTGGGGGCGAACTGGTGCTCTATCGCGACTGGGACCCGCAACAGGCCAGGCGGGCCGCCGATGCCGCCGATGTCGCGATGGTGACCTCCTACTGCCCCGACGCCGCAACCGTGAGCGCGCTGATCGCCGACAGTCGCGCCGGGCTGAGCTGCTTCTACGATCTGGACACTCCGGTAACCCTGGCACGGCTCGCAGCCGGCGAGCGGGTGGACTATCTCCCGCCCGAAGGTCTTGGGTGCTTCGACCTGGTGCTGAGCTACACCGGCGGTGGCACATTGGACACCCTGCGCACACGGC
>DATBKQ010000183.1:0-9115 GCA_036555825.1 Acetobacteraceae bacterium
AGGAGTGCTCGTCGATGAACATCGCATGGCCGAGGATCGTGCGCGGCGAGAGGATGCCGAGATCGTGCGCGAACCGCACCGGCGACTTGCCGTGACGATCCACCATGACAAGGAACTCGTGGACGCTCTGGGCGCAGTGCACGGTAATCGGCAGGTTGCGCGCCTCCGCCGCGGCAAAGCTGTCGCGCAGCAGATCGGCGGTGCAGGTGTCGATCTGCGCCGGCGAGACAACGCCGGACAATCGGCCGGATGGATGCGAGGCGGCCTGTTCGATCAGCGCCAGGGCGGCGTCGAACCCGCGGCGTCCGGCGGCCTCGTCCCAGCGGTATTTCAGCGCCCAGCCGTTCTCCAGGTGCCAGCGCGCCGAGGCATAGCTGGGGGCGAGGAACACCCGCAGTCCGCTTTGCGCGGCGGTATCGATCCAGCCTTCGTCGATGCCGGACAGGTCGGCGACGCTGGTGATGCCGGAGAGCAGCATTTCGCAGAACGCCACCTGCTTTCCGGCGCGACGGGCGATGAAGTCCGGCTGCAGCGCGACCGAGCGTTCATACAGGCCGCTCATATACATGGCGGGAACGCCGTGTTCTTCGCGTACGCCGCGGTAGAAGGGTTCGGTGCTGGGGTGCGAATGCAGGTCGATCAGGCCCGGCATCACCATCAGATCGGTGCCGTCGATCGTGGCATCGGCGTGGCCGTCGTAGCGGCGGCCGACGTAGGCCAGAGTTTCGCCGGCGAAGGCCACATCGCCGCCGTTCAGATAGGCGTGGCGCTGGTTTGTCGCGTCCCAGGCAATGATGCAGGCGGCATTGCGGATGCAGGTGGTTGGCATGACGGCTCCCCGTACGCTGGCCGCCACGAGAGTGTCCGGCGCGCCGGCTCATGTCCACCATCGCGCCAACCGGCGCTGCTCTATCGGGCTTCGGGCGAACCCGGCGGCGCGGTATTGCACCACACCGCCGGCGATGTCGGGCGGAGGCGGTTGGGCCTCCGCCCGTCCGGGGCGGCTTGCCGCGTCCGGACCTCCAAACTGGCTGGCTTGCCGTCAGTGACCGTCATCTTTGCTTTCCCGGTGTCCGACCAGCCAGTTGACCGGAGCGACAAGCGCGCAGCCAAGGACAGCGATTGCCATCGCCGCCAGGGCTATCAACAATGTGCTGATCAACTCTGTCTCCTTTGGGCAAGGAGAGCACGCAGGCCGCCTGTCGATTCGGCGTCAACTGTTGTTCCCCTGGTTGGGATTTGGCTGGAACAGGTACTCTGCCTGCGCCACAGTGATCAGAGCAGTCGCGGCCAGGTTGAGACCAAGAACCGCCAGTATTACGATGATTGTCTTTGTCATGATGGGAACTCCCATTCGGTTGTGGTCACGCAGCCCCGGTGAGCGCGGGGCGGCATTCGGCTGGCCGGCTGACGCAGCGAAGCCTGGCAGAGCCGGCCGGCAGCCGGAGTGAATCAATTCACGCCCGATCCACGATTTTTGCCGAAGGGGGTCGCCTATCTCGCTTCGTTGTCGTGGACATAGTTGCGGAAGGCAACCAAATCGCACAGGGTAACCGCGCTGCCGGCAAGCTCCACCCATCCGGCGGCGCGCCAGGCTCTCAGGTGTTTGTTGATGCTTTCTCGCGTAAGGCCGGTCATTGCACCCAACTCGCGCTGTGACAGGCGAAAGCCGATATGAAGCCCGCCTTCCACATGTATGGAGTCCAGTTCCGCCAGGTGCAGCAGCGCCTTTGCCAGACGTACGGGCGCCGGTAGCGACACCGCATCCATTCCACGCGTCGTCACTGCCGACAAGCGCTCGCTGAGCAGACGGACCGCCGCGAACATCGCCTCCGGCGAACGCGCCAGCGCATGGCGGAAAGCACTACCGTCGATCGCCAGCACCCGGCACGCGGTCAGGCATGTCGCGTCAGCCCGCCGGGTCCAGCCGTTGAGCACGGCGATCTCACCGAAGATCGTGCCGGGGCCGGCAATTTCCAACACCACTTCGCGATCATTCGCGGCTGTACTGGACAGCTTCACGTAGCCCTGCAGGATCAACACGACCACACGGCCGGCATCGCCGTAACGAAACAGCACCCGGTGCTTGGGCAGTGTGCGGACAGTGGAGTGACGCAGCAGCGCCAGCAAATCGCGTTCATCGAGCGACCCGAGAACGCTCTCCGGTTTGATGAGCTTCAGTATCCCGGCGATCCGTTCGTCGCCGTCGCTGCAAGGGGGCGCATGGCCGTTTGCCGATGCGCCACGCTCGGCGAGCACGCCGTACATGCAAGGCACTCCCCTGTGCCGGCCAGCATGCGGTATCCGCTGTCAACGGCCCGTTGTCTGTGAGCTAGGTCACAGATCAAAGCTGAGCGCGCGATTCAGACCTCCGACGATTCCGCCTCTGGTCATCGCGCGCTCGGTCAGGACAGCCGCGCCATGAGTGCCATGGCAGCGGCGGGCGCCTTCGGCTTGAAGCCGTTGATCAGGTAGATGAACACGTCGCACGATGCCGGCGCCTTTGGCTCGGCCGGCGCGATCCGCGGCAGGTCGCGGGGTGATTTTCCGGTCGCCCAGTTGCGGGCCCGCTTCGCCCAGTTCGCGAGTGCTTCCGGGGAATAGCCGGCGTCTTCCTGCTCCGACGCACGTTGCAGCCGTGCGTAGATGAAAGGGGCCGTTTGGTCGTACAGGCCTGGGTAGCTGGCGTGGTCGGCAAACACGACGCCGATCCCATGGGTGCGCAGCAAGGCAATGAATTCCGGGCAGGCAAAGCTGGCATGCCGTACCTCGACGACATGGCGCAGCGCCTGCCCGCCGGCCTGATGCGGCAACAGCTTGAGGAAGGCTTCGAAGTCGGCAGCGTCGAATTTCTTGGTCGGCAGCATCTGCCAGTTGATCGGACCCAGCTTCTCCTTCAGCAGCAGCACGCCGCTCGAGAGGAAGCGCTCGATCGACGGTCCCGCCTCGGCCAGTGCGCGGCGGTTGGTGGTGAAGCGCGATCCCTTCAGCGAGAAGACGAAACCCTCGGGCGTCTCCTCGTACCAGCGGGCGAAGCTCTCTGGCTTCTGGGTGCCGTAATACGTGCCGTTGATCTCGATCGAGGTCAGTTGCCGGCTGGCGTATTCCAGTTCGCGCCGGTGCGGCAGGCCGACGGGATAGAAGGTTCCGCGCCATGGCTCGAAGGTCCAGCCGCCGACGCCGACGCGGATGCTCACGCCGCGACGGCCCGCATCAGGGGTGTCCAGCGATCGAGGATCGGCAGGATGCCGTCCCGCTTCGCCGCCGGCAGGCTGATGACCACGCGCGCAATGCCGAGGTCGCGGTACCGGTGCAGGCGATCCTGGTCCTCGCCGACGCGGAACAGCGTTACCGGCAGCAAAGCAGGATCGCGTCCAGCTTCGCGCGCCAGCTTGTGGAATGCCGGCAGCGTGTCGGCGATGTCACCGTGGCGCGTGGCGCCGGCACCGGGGATCCAGCCGTCGCCATAGCGGACCGCCCGCCGCGCGCCATAGGGGAATGCACCACCGACGATGATCGGCATCAGTTGCTGCATCGGCTTGGGCCAGGTCTGCATCGGCGCGAAGTTGACGAACTCGCCGTGGTATTCGGCAGTGTCCTGCGACCAAATGAGCTTCATCGCCTCGATGCGCTCGCGCGACAGCTTGTGGCGGGTTTCGAATGCGGTGCCGTGGTGTTCCATCTCCTCCTTGTTCCAGCCGTTGCCGACGCCGAACAGGAAGCGGCCGTTGGAGAGCTGATCGAGCGAGGCGACCTGCTTCGCGGTCTGGATCGGGTCGCGCTGATTGATCAGGCAGACACCGGTGCCGACCCTGAGTGCCCTGGTGACGACGGCGGCGGCGGTGAGCACCAGGAAGGGGTCCATGATGTCGTAATAGGGCCGCGGCAGTTCCGGTCCGCCGGGGAACTGCTTTGTCCGGAGCAGCGGAATGTGCGAATGCTCCGGCACCCACAGCGATTCGAACCCGCGTTCCTCCAGCAACGGACCGAGTTCAGTCGGCGTCATCGAAGCATCGGTGAAGAACATCGCGGCGCCGAAATGCATGCTGTCAACCTCCCTTTTTCTGCACCTTCGCCCAGGTATCGCGCAGCCCGACAGTGCGGTTGAACACCGGCTTCTCGGGCATGGAATCCGGATCGGCACAGAAGTAGCCCAGCCGTTCGAACTGCACTGCCTCTCCGATTGGCGCGGCCGCGAGGGCGGGTTCCAGCAGGCAACCGTGCAGCACTTCCAGGGAGCGCGGGTTGAGATCGGCCATCAGGTCGCCATCCGCGCCGGGATCGGGCCGGGTGAACAGGTGATTGTACAGCCGCACTTCGGCCTCGATGGCATCCGCGGCCGCGACCCAGTGCAGCGTCGCCTGGACCTTACGGCCGTCCGGCGGCGCGTTGCCGCCACGAGTGGCGGGATCGTAGGTGCAGCGCAGTTCCACCACCTCGCCGGCGGCGTTCTTCACCGCGTCGCGGCAGGTGACGAAATAGCCGTAGCGCAGCCGCACTTCCCGCCCAGGTGCGAGCCGAAAGAACTTCTTCGGCGGGTTCTCCATGAAGTCGTCACGCTCGATGTAGAGCTCGCGCCCGAAAGTGATGGGGCGCGCGCCGGCCGATGCGTCTTCCGGATTGTTGATTGCCTCCAGCGTCTCGGTGCGGCCATCCGGCCAGTTTTCGATCACCAGCTTCAACGGGCGCAGCACCGCCATGCGCCGTAATGCGATGCGGTTGAGCAGTTCGCGTATGGAGAATTCGAACGCGGCGTATTCGGACACGCTGTTCGCCTTGGTGATGCCGCTGCGGCGGACGAAGTCGCGCAGCGCCGCGGCCGGAATGCCGCGCCGGCGCACCCCCGCCAACGTCGGCATGCGCGGATCGTCCCAGCCACTGACCCGGCCCTCGTTCACCAGGCGCGTCAGGAAGCGCTTCGACATGACCAGGTAGGCGATGTTGAGTCGCGCGAACTCGTACTGATGCGGGTGCGCCGGCACGGGCAGGTTCTCGATGAACCAGTCGTAGAGTGGGCGGTGATCCTCGAACTCCAGCGTGCACAGCGAGTGGGTGATGCCTTCGATCGCATCCGACTGACCGTGCGCGTAGTCGTAGGTCGGGTAGATGCACCATTTGTCCCCGGTGCGCGGATGGGGGGCGTGCAGGATGCGGTACAGCACCGGGTCGCGCAGGTTCATGTTGGGCGACGCCATGTCGATCCTGGCGCGCAGCACGCGGGCGCCGTTGGGGAACTCGCCGGCGCGCATGCGGCGGAACAGATCCAGGTTCTCCGCGACCGAGCGATAGCGATAGGGGCTGTTCTGCCCCGGTTCGGTCAATGTGCCCCGCTGGCTGCGCATCTGCTCCGGCGGCGTGTCGTCCACATAGGCCTTGCCTTCGCGGATCAGGCACTCGGCCCATTGGTAGAGCTGCTCGAAATAGTCCGAGGCGTGATAGAGGTGCTCGCCCCAATCGAAACCCAACCAGTGCACGTCGCGCTTGATAGCGTCGATGAACTCCTGCTCTTCCTTGGCGGGATTGGTGTCGTCGAAGCGCAGATGGCAGCGCCCGCCATATTCTTGGGCGACGCCGAAGTTGAGGCAGATCGCCTTGGCATGACCGATATGCAGATAGCCGTTCGGCTCCGGCGGAAAGCGGGTGACGACCCGCGAGACCCGGCCGGTGGCGACGTCTTCCTCGATGATGTCACGGATGAAATCGCGGCCCGCTTCCACGTCGGACGTATCAGTCGCCGTCATAAGAAACTCCAGTGGTGCGGTTGCGATCGATTCACCAATTCCCGGATGCGGAACTGTCGCCGGCTTCGCGACAAGCTTCTCGACCCGGGCTGACTAACCGGACCATCCAGCCTTACGCAATCCCTCCAGCATATGTTCATAGTTTTCCTGCCGATGCCAAGGCACACGGGAGCGCACGAACAAGTCAAAAGCTTTCGGCGTAATCGTCATAGCTTGTTCGAGTGCCTGCCTAGCCTCTTCGAGACGGCCGAGTTGACCAAGCGATGCCGCCAGCCACCGATAGGTCAATGGGAAGCCGGGATAGCGGGCAAGCAGACGGCGCGAGGCTTCGACAGCACCGCCATAGTCCCGTTCATAGTAGTAAGAGATTACGACCTGATTCCACCGTGCCGCACCCCTCGGGTCGCGCGGATTAAGCCTCAGCGCCTTCAGCAGATAACTTCGACCTTCAACGGGTTGCCCGTCAAATATCAGCAGTGCGCCCTGAATGGCGTTCGCCAAATACGATTCCGGATTCAGCGTAAGTGCCAGTCGTGCCCTCTCATATGCCTCTTCTCCGCGTCCGGTGACCTGCGCAACCAGCGCCATGGCCATTTGGATCTCGGCATCATTCGAGTCGATATCCAGTGCCTTGCGTGCCCAGATATCGGCAAGCCGAACGACCTCAGCCAGTGACCTAAGTCCGTACACCTGGCCAGAATCGATATAAGCAATGACCAACGGCGGATAGGCGGAAGTCATCGCGACGTCCAGAGTTATTGCCCGCTGGAACAGCTCAATCGCCTGCTCATTGTCAGTGTGAGTATGTCTAGCCAGATGCCAGAGGCCACGCTGGTATGCTCCCCACGCGCCAAGGTTCTCGGGCGTCTTGCGCAGAACACGCCGCAGTTCGGCATCCTCGACGGCAGGTTGAATTGCCGCCGCGATAGCAGCAGTGATCTCGTCCTGGACCGAAAAGATGTCCATGACGTCGCGGTCGAACCGCTCGGCCCATATGTGGCCATTGGTTTCGGCGTCGATAAGCTGAGCCGTGACCCGGATTCGGTTACCGCTACGACGCACACCACCTTCGACGATGTAGCGAACGCCAAGCTCACGCGACACTTGCTTCACATCGACCGCTCGCCCCTTGTAGGTAAAGCTCGAGTTGCGGGCAATCACGAACAGAGAGCGGCTGCGCGAGAGCTCCGTAATGATATCATCCGCGATCCCGTCCGAAAAATACTCCTGGTCCGGATTGCCGCTCATATTGGTGAATGCCAGCACGGCGAGGGATGGCTTCTCTGGCAACGGCAACGCGTCGGATGGCCCATGTCCAATCGACTGTTCGAGCGATTTCGGTGCATCGCCGGCATGAGCCGGCCTCAACAGGAATGCTTCGGTACGGCGGCTGATGTTCTTCAGGTCGAGAAAGCCCAACTCCTCGAACACAAGGCCGAGCCGATCATGCACGTGATCTCGTACCGCCCGTGAGACACAAATGCCACCAGCGGGACACTCGGCTTGCAGCCTTGCTGCCACATTGACACCATCGCCGTGCAGGTCCGTGCCATCCGGAATCACATCGGCGATGTTGATGCCTATACGAAAGCGTATGCGCCGATCCGGCGGTTGGTCGCCATCATAGACCGGCACCTGCTGCTGCACTTTGACCGAACAGCGCACTGCGCCGTCAATGCTGTCGAACGCGATGAGCAGCGAATCGCCGCCAGTCTGAACCACCCTCCCGCCATGCTCACGTATCGCGGGGTCGATCAGGGCACGCCGCAACATCCGAAGGCGGCGGATGGTGCCCGCATCGTCCATGCCGATCAGGCGGCTGTAACCGGCCATATCGGCATGGACCACTGCGACCAGCCGGCGACCACCTGCTCCCTTGCCGGCCAATTCGGAGTTGATATCGGTCGAGCTCACAGCTGCCAGTTTAGCACCCTTCTGGACCATGCCGCGACTGCCATATCTAATCACTATATCGGAATGAAATGCCGCTGGGTGGAAAGGCGATGATGATCCCGTTCTTACCCAACGCCTGTGATCGCGGTATCCGGGAACTCCTCCTTCAGCCGCGGATACAGTTCTCGGGCGAAGGTACGGATGCCCAGCACCGTCTCCTCATGCTCGAGGAATCCGGCCTGGCCCATGATCAGCAGGTGCCCGAAACCGCCGACATGGTCGTAGAGCTGCCTCATCTGCCGGTAGACCTGGTCCGGGGTTCCGGCGAACATAATGCCGGCCTCGATCGCGCCTTCTACGCTGGCGGATTTGCGGAACGCGCTCAGCGGATGCTCGGCACCACGCAGCATCGCGACGTTGGCGTGCACCGGCACGTAGCCCGGTGGATTGGCGATATGCGGCGGCACCTTGTTCGAGGTGATATACCACAGCAGCCTCTCCGCGCCCGCGCGCGCGTCGGCTTCGTTCGGCGCCGTATAGACCATGGCCGCGTAGGCCAGGCGGTCCGCCGGCACGTCCTGGCCACGGCCCGCCTCGCGCCAGCCGCGGCGATACGCGTCGTAGATCGCGCGCGTGCCGTCGAAGCCGGTGAGGAACGTCGCCTGCACGAACCCGCGCGCGCCGACACGCGCAGCACCGCCCGAACTGGTGGTGCTGATCCAGATCGGCGGGTGTGGCTGCTGGTAGCAGCGCGGCCAGATGTTCACCGCGCGATAATGGAAGAATCGGCCCTCGTGGCTGAACGGGCCGTTATGCGTCGTCCATGCCTTGACGATCAGGTCCAGCGCCTCCCACTCGCGCTCGTTCATGCGCACCGGGTTGCTGTTGGCCGGCAGCACCTCGTACGGCACGCCGCGCACGAATCCGGCCTCCAGCCGGCCGCGCGACAGCACATCGACCATCGCCATCTCCTCGGCCACACGCACCGGCTGGCGGCGGTTGGCGATCGGATTGCCGAGGATCAGGAGGCGCGCCTTCTTCGACAGGCGAGCGAGTGCTGCGAGCACCAGCGGCGCCGCGGGGTCGACGCAGGTCGCCGTCTGGTGATGCTCGTTGAGCATGATCTCCATGCCCTGTCTTCCGCGATCAGCCATTCGTCGAGGAAGCGGTCGTACAACGCGGCACCCTTTTCGGGATCGTAGTGCCGGTTGGGCAGGCTGACGCGGATCGAGGGGTACTCGTCGGCCGGCGGCAGATACGGATAGGCGTTCTCGCTGAAATGCCAGGCCTTCATCACACCGCCTCCAGGAACTGCAGCACCGCGCGGGCGAATGCCTCCGGTTGCTCGAGATGCGGTGCGTGGCCGGCGGCGCGCAGTGTCTCGACGCGTGCGTTGGGCAGCAGGCGCGCGTAGGCCGCGACATAATCGGCGGACACCAGGCCATCGCTCTCGCCGCGCAGGAACAGCGTCGGCGCCGTGA
>DATBKQ010000184.1:0-4787 GCA_036555825.1 Acetobacteraceae bacterium
CGGCGGGATCATGCTCATCGAACAGCATCGGCGCGAGGCGGCGGCGCATGTGCCATTCGAGATAGTAGGCGAGCATGCACAGCAGCACGTGCGCACGCACCCGCGGTGCGGTCCAGTGGAACACCGGGCGCAGGTCCAGATCCACGGTCTTCATCGAACGGAAGGCACGCTCGACGCCCGCCAGGCTCTTGTAGGCGCGTATGGTATCGGCGGCATCCGATTGCTCCGCCGGCAGACTGGTGCGCAGCACATAGATGCCGTCCAGTGCCGCCTCGGCGGCGATCGCGGCATGGTTTCTGACGAAGCTGAAGCCCTCGCCGGTGATCGTTGTCGTGAAGTGCTTGGCCACCTTGCGCCGGCCGAACAGTGCGCCGAGCGCCTGGCCGATCTCGGCAGCGCCGCGCAGCGGCTGTCTTGCCCGCTGCACGCGCGCCTGCAGCCGCGCCAGGTCCTGCTCGGTGGCGGCCAGCAGCTCATCGCGCTTGCGGCGGCGCTCGGCGGCCAACAACGGATTGCGGCAAACCACCAGGCGTTCTCCTGGGTACTCGGGGCTGGTGATCTCCGCCATGTCGCGGTCATCGAACAGCGACAATTGCAACGGTCCACCCTCGGCGGCCAGCGCCTGGATCGCCGGGGCGCGCAGCGCGGTGATCCAGTCAAGTCCGGCCGGACGCAATGTCTCGCTGATCCGCGCCTCGGTCAGCAGACCGCGGTCCCCGACCATCACCACGCGGTGCAGCGCGAAGCGTTGCCTGAGTTTGTCGATCTGTGCCGCCAGGGTCGCCGGATCGGCGGTGTTGCCCGCGAACACCTCGACCGCCACCGGACAGCCGTCCGCGGCGCACAGCAGGCCGATCACCAGTTGCGGCCGATCGCGTCGGTGGTCGCGGCTGTAGCCGTAGCGCGCCAGTTCGCAACAGCGACCTTCCAGGTAGGTCGAGGTCACATCATAGAGCAGCAGCGTGCCGTTCCGCAGATGGCGCCGCGCCAGGCTGGCCTCGATGAAGCCCTGTTCGCTGCCAAGCCAGTCCAGCGTGGCATACACCTCTCGCGCGGTGACGCTGCCAAGACCCAGCACCGCGGTCAGGGAATGGCTTGCGGTCGCCGCATCAAGCATGCGCGCCGTCGCCAGCTTCGCCGCGGGGTCGAGCACGCGGGCGACGATCAGTGCCAGCGCCAGATCGCGCCTGCGCGGCGACGCGCGACGCGGCAGCAGCGCGTCCAACTCAATGCGCCGCGCGGTGCCCAGTGCGGCGAGCACGTGGCCATGCGGCAGTGCGCGGACGATCTGCATCGCCTCGTGGCGGGCAGCAGCCGATCGCCACGCAACACCGCACGCAGCAGCTCGATGCGCTCGGCCGGCCAACCCGACAGATCGCCCAGCGTGCGGTTCTTGGTCTTGCCGTTCTCGCGGAAGCTCTCACGCAGCAGGATCGCCGGCGGCGAGCCACGGTTCGGTATCACCGCAACATACATGCGCCGACCGAATCAGGCCGATTCGCGTCGTGTCAAGGCAAATCGCGCAATTACATGACCGCACCAACAGACGGCACCCAAGCTCCCTCAGTTACTTACCCCAGGAACTAAAGTTCGGGTTAGGGCCCGCAGGTTATAATTAATTCGCTTGAGAACTTTCGGTCTTTCCTAACATAGGAGCACCTTTGAAAATCCGCGCATTGAGCGTGTCGTCGTAAGCGTCAGCCGTCGGCCGCGGATATTGCCAGAGCGATGGACGGGCCCGTCGGCTATGTTGTTGCGTGCCAGGGGAGCAGAGTGTCGATTTTGTTGATGGGATGATCGGCGATGTTTGCAAGGACACGGGTCAGGTATGCCTGGGGATCGATGCCGTTCATCTTGCAGGTCTCGGTGATGGTGTAGATGGATGCGGCGCGTTGGCCGCCGGCGTCGGAGCCGCAGAAGAGATAGTTTTTCCTGCCCAGAACCGGCGACTTCATCGCTCGCTCGGCGGCATTGTTCGACATCTCAAGCCGTCCGTCGGTCGAATAGCGTTCGAGCGCCGGCCATCTCGACAGGGCATAACGGATGGCCTGTGCGAGCGTGCTCTTGCCACTGACTCGGTCGAGCGCTGTGTCGAGAAACTCCTTCAGCCGATCGAGCAACGGGTGTGCATGTTGCTGGCGCATGACCAGGCGGTGCTCCGGTGATTGGCCGCGGATGCGGCTCTCAATGGCGAACAGGGCGGCGATCCGCTGCATGGCCTCAAGGGCCGTCGTCGAGGCAACGGCATGGTGCACATCGTAGAATTTGCGGCGCACATGGCTCCAGCAGGCCACCTCGACCAGCGGTGCGTCTTTGCCCGGCCACGAGGGCTGTCGGGCGACACGGCAAACTGACCCCCTGACGACATGAAGAACTGACCCCCTTCAGTGGAGAAGGAGGGTTTGATGACGGAAGACGCGACGCTTCCCCTGCCTTTGGACGACCAGCGGGGGGACGTGATGAAGGCGCCGGACGAAGTGTCGGCGATGCTACGGCTGAGGGCGTTGGGGTGGGGCTCGAAGCGGATTGCGGCCGAGCTCGGCTGCTCGCGGAATACGGTGCGGCATTGGCTGGCGCGGGGCGACTGGCGGCTATGTGCGTCGCCGTCACGATCCAAGAAGCTCGACGGCCTGGCCGAGTGGCTGCGCGAGCGTTTTCGCCGCCACGCCGGCAACGCGGATGTGGTGCGCCAGGAGCTGGCGCGAGAGAAGAGCATCTCGATCAGCCTGCGCACGGTGGAACGCGCGGTTGCACCATTGCGGCGTGAGTTGGTCGCTGCGGCGCGCGCGACGGTGCGGTTCGAGACGCAACCAGGTGAACAGCTGCAGATCGACTTCGGCGAACGCCGGGTGGAGATCGGCGGCGTGGCGGTGAAGGTCTTTCTGTTCGTGGCAACGTTGGGTTACTCGCGCCGTCTACATGTCCGCGCATATGGCCATGAGAGGCAGGACAGCTGGTTCGATGGGATGGAGAGCGCCTTCCGTGCCTTTGGCGGCGTGCCGCGTGAGGTGCTGCTCGACAACGCCAAGGCGCTGATCCTGCATCATGACCCGGCCAGCCGCGAGGTCGTTCTGCATCCCCGGCTGCATGCATTTGCCCATCATTGGCACCTGCGGATTCGCGCCTGTGCGCCGTATCGCGCCCGCACGAAGGGCAAAGACGAGCGTGGCGTCGGCTATGTCAAATCGAACGCGATTGCCGGGCGCCGCTTCACCAGCTGGTCAGAGCTGGAGGCACATCTTGAAGCCTGGACACGCGAGGTGGCCGACGTGCGGGTTCATGGCACGACCGGGGAGACGCCGATCGAGCGGTTTGCCCGCGACGAGGCATCAGCGCTGCGTCGACTGGCTGGCACGCCACCATTCATCAGTGCGCGTGACCTGCTGCGGCGGGTTGGCGCCGATTGTGCCATCGAGGTGGATGGCAATGCCTACTCGGTGCCGTGGCGGCTGATCGGCGAACGGGTGCGCGTGACCGTGGGCGGCGGTTCGGTGCGCATATTGCACGCCGGTCGTGAGGTCGCAGTGCATACCGAGTTGAAGGGGCGCCATGGCCGGGTCACCAATGACAGCCACCTGGCCGGGATCGCGGGCGCCCAGGGCAGACCTGTTCGCGTCGCCACGCCGAGCGATGTCGGAATGCCTCAGTCGCCGCCAATCTTGCTGCGGCCTCTGGCCGAATACGAAGCCACGATCGGCGGAGGCTTCTGATGAGCGGGCACGATCATCTGGTCGCCATGCTGAACCGGCTGAAGCTGACCGCCCTGCGCGACCAGCTCGACAGCCTGATCGATGAGGCGGGCGGCCGGGAGCTGACCATCCGCGATGCCCTGGCACTGTTCTGCGAGCGCGAGATTGCCCGCCGCGATCAGCGACGGATCGACATGAGCTTCGGCCTGGCGCGCTTCCCGTTCGTGCGCGACCTGGCCGGCTTCGACTTCGGCGCCCAGCCGTCTGTCGACAAGGCGCAAGTGCGCGAGATCGCCACTGGCCGGTTCATCGCCAACGGCGAGGCCGTGCTGCTGCTCGGGCCGCCGGGCGTCGGCAAGACGCATCTGGCCGTGGCCATTGGGCGCGAGGCGATCGTTGCCGGCTACACCGTGCTGTTCACGCCGGCGACGACGCTGGTGGCGCAGCTGGCGAAGGCGCACGGCGACGGCCGACTGGAGGAACGTCTGACGCATTATGCCAAGCCGAAGCTGCTGATCATCGACGAGCTCGGCTATCTGCCGTTCGAGCCAAACGCCGCTCACCTGTTCTTCCAACTGGTCAGCCGACGCTACGAGCGAGGCGCCATGCTGGTGACCTCCAATCGCGCGGTAGGAGAATGGGGGACGGTGTTCGGCGATCCGGTGGTGGCGACAGCGATCCTCGATCGCCTGCTCCACCACAGCCACGTGGTGACGATCCGTGGCGACAGCTATCGGCTGCGCGAGAAGCGGCGCAGCGGGCTGTTGCAGAAATCCACTTCCGCACGACAGACCGAGGCCGCGTGAAGTTCATCCCGACCTGCCCGATCCTGGTGTCGTGCTCGCCGCCGTCAAGCACGCATTGCGCCGGCTGCGCCGGTGGCCTGCGGCCATGCTTGACCGCAGCTGCGCGCGACACCGCAGCGGAACCAGGTCGGGGCAGAGAAACAGTCCCACCAGTCGAACAGAGAAACATTCAAGGGGGTCAATTCCTGGTGTCGCCAAGGGGTCAGTTCCTGATGTCGCTGGACAGCCTCAACACTGTTGCTGATCGCGTGCGCAAGCGCCTGCTCTGCTCAGTTCGTCCCGCTGCACCTGA
>DATBKQ010000185.1:0-4539 GCA_036555825.1 Acetobacteraceae bacterium
ATGTAGAACAGCGCGTAGTGCACCGCCTCGCCATTCTCGGTGGAGATCAGCGTGCCGTTGCGGCGGCCTTCGATCGGGCCCTTCCACGGCCCGTAACCGGCGAACAGCCGGTTCATCACCCCGGTGCCGCGGGTGTCGGTGAGGAAGTCGCCGTGGTAGCCGATCAGCCCGCGGCTCGGGATGCTGAAAGTGAGGCGCAGCTTGCCGCCACCGGAGGGGCGCATGTCGCGCAGCTCGCCCTTGCGGCGGGAGAGCTGCTCCACCACGACCCCGGCATAGGGCTCATCCACGTCGACGAGTACCTCCTCGATCGGCTCCTCGCGGGCGCCGGTGTCGGGGTTGGCGCGGGTGAGCACGCGGGGGCGGCCGATGGTGAGCTCGAACCCCTCGCGGCGCATGGTCTCGATCAGCACGCCAAGTTGCAGCTCGCCGCGGCCGGCGACCTCGAAGGCCTCGGTCTCGCTGCTGTCGGCCACCTTGATGGCGACGTTGCCCTCGGCCTCACGGAACAGGCGCTCGCGAATTTGCCGGCTGGTGACCTTGCTGCCCTCGCGGCCGGCGAGCGGGCCGTCGTTGATGCGAAAGGTCATCGCCAGGGTGGGCGGATCGACCGGGATGGCGGGCAAGGGGGCCGCCAGTTCAGGTGCGCCGATCGTGTCCGGCACCGTCGCCTCGGCGAGGCCCGCCACCGCGATGATGTCGCCCGCGGCGGCCTCTTCCACCGGGACGCGGTCCAGACCGCGGAACGACAGCAGCTTGGTCATCCGGCCGGTCTCGCCGTGGGTGCCGTCGGCGTGCAGCACGCGGACCGGCATGTTGAGGCGTGCCCGGCCCTGCTCCACCCGCCCGGTCAGCACGCGGCCGAGATAGGGGTCGTATTCCAGGATGGTTGCCACGATGGCGAACGGCGCCCCGGGATCGAGCGCCGGCGCCGGCACGTGGCGCACGATCAGCTCGAACAGCGCCGAGAGGTCCCGGCGCGGGCCGTCCAGCGTCGCATCGGCCCAGCCCTGGCGGCCCGAGGCGTAGAGCATCGGGAAGTCGAGCTGCGCATCGGTGGCGCCCAGGACGGCGAACAGGTCGAACACCTCGGTGTGCACCTCGTCGGGGCGGGCGTCGGTGCGGTCCACCTTGTTCACCACCACGATCGGGTGCAGCCCGCGGGCGAGCGCCTTGCCGACCACGAACTTGGTCTGCGGCAGCACGCCCTCGGCGGCGTCCACCAGCACGATGGCGCCGTCCACCATGTTCAGGATGCGCTCGACCTCGCCGCCGAAATCGGCATGGCCGGGGGTGTCGACGATGTTGATGCGGGCGTCGGCCCAGACGACCGAAGTGCACTTGGCCAAAATGGTGATGCCGCGCTCGCGCTCGAGGTCGTTGCGGTCGAGCGCGCGTTCGGCCACCTGCTGGTGCTCGCGAAAGGCGCCTGACTGGCGCAGGAGCTGGTCGACCAGCGTGGTCTTGCCGTGGTCGACATGGGCGATGATCGCGACGTTGCGGAGCTGCATGGGGGCTGAATACGCGATGCTGCGGTGCACCCCAAGTGGTGCTCCAAGCCAGGCAATTGCAACCTTCCTGGCAGCCCACGCCTGATCGTTTACTGACCGAATAAGTTAATTGACCGCAAGATTTCAATTCACGAGAATTGCTCGATCAATCCTGATCGCTTTCTCTAAATAGAGCCGGAACCGCCGGCTGGGGCTTGGATGAGAGACAATAGGCGCGGAACGCTGGCGTTGGCGGCCGGCATCGGCTTGGTGCTGAGCGTTGGTGGCTGTGAAGGCATGGGTCAGCACGAACAGCAGATGACCGCGTTCGGCTGCGCCGCGGGGGCGGTTGGCGGCGGTTTGCTCGGCCTGGTGGCCGGTCACGGCAACGGTGGGGCGGTGGCGGCGGGCGCCGGCGCGGGACTGCTGACCGGCTGCGTCGCCGGCAACATCATCGGCCGGCAACTGGATGAGCGCGACCGCCGGGCGGCCGAGACTGCGACGCTCGCCGCGCTGAACGCGCCGCCGAGCAGCCGGCCGACGGCGCGCGCATGGCGCTCGGACCACGGCACCGGCAACCACGGCACGGTGGTGGTGCAGTCCACCACCCGGACCGCCGGCGGCGAATGCAAGCAGGTCAACGAGGTCGCCTACATCCAGGGCAAGGAGGTCAACCAGCCGGCGAAGTACTGCCGCAGCGGCCCCGAAGGCGACTGGAAGGAGGCATGAGGCACATGCGCGGCTGGCTGCTCGCGGTCCTGCTGGCCATCGCGCCGCTGGCGCCCGGCGCCGCGCAGGACGCCGCCCAACCATTGCCGCTGTTCGTCGAAGGCGAGCATATCGAGATCGACCCGGACGCCCCGCACATCCATTTTCTGAAGATGCCGCTGGCCAACAAGCAGACGCGGCTGGTGATCTGGGGCGGCGTGAACGCGGGCGACGCGGCCCGGTTCCGCGACGCCATCGACCAGACGCCGAAGCCGATCGCGGAAATCCTCATCCTGGGCTCGCCGGGCGGGCTGCTGGACGAGGGCCTGCAGATCGGCAGGATCATTCACGACCATAAGCTGGCAACGCGGATTCCCGGTAAGGGCGTGTGCGTCAGTGCCTGCAACTTCATCTTCCTGGGTGGGGTGATCCGGACCATCGAGGTAGGCGGCAAGTTCATCGTTCACCTGTTCCACACGGCGGGCGCGCCCAAGGCCATCGTGCTTGACATCGACGCCGCGGTCGCCGGTGCGCACCCCGAAACCGGCCCGCCGGGGGGAGCGACCCCTTCGGCCAAGTCGGTGGCGCCGCCGGCCGATACCGTCGGCAAGATCGCGCCGCCGACCGCGAGCAAGTATCTGCGTGCCCTCGGCTGCGAGATGGAGCACGTCTACACCCCGGCCTACGACGAGATGGTGCAGAAGCAGGAAATCTCCATCGAGACCGGCAAGGATGAGGACGACATCGATCTCAGCAAGGATCACGTGCAGTCGCTCGATGGCCTGGCGAAGCTCCGCGCCGCCACCATGGACTACGTCTGCATGGAGCAGTACACCGCGGTCAGTTCCGCCGAGATCGTGCAGTTCCTCATCGAGATGCGCCTGTCGCTCCGCTTCTTCACGGCGTTCACCAATATCAGCAACGCCCTGCCGGTGCCGATGACGCGCGACGAATTGCGCTCGTTCAACATCACCAACACCGACTGACCCCGGCAGGCAGCAGCGGCGGCGGCCGGAAGCGCCACCGCTACTTGTCCAGCCAGATGTTCGCCAGGTCCTGGTTCACGTAGTGGCTCGGGCCGATTTTCCAGCCGTGCATGTAGGACCGCTCGGGCAGCAGCCGATTCCACCACAGCATGGGAAACTCATAGGCCATGGTGTCGATCACCCGGGTCTCGTATTGCCGCATCAGCACGCGTTGCTCCGCGGCATCGGTCGCGTGGTACATCCTGTCGTAGATGTCGATCAGCTCCTGATCGTCGTAGCCGCCGTAATTCTCCACGAACGCCTTCTTCGGCAGGTATTTCTGGGTGTCCATCACGGGGTTGACCACGCCGTTGCAGTTGGCCTCAACCACCACGTCGAAGTTGCCGGTGCGCATCGCCTCGAACCAGGGACCGGTCGGCACCACCCGCTGAGTCGCCTTCACGCCGATTTTGCTCCACTCGTCGACGATCCAGTTGCCGACATACTTGTATGGCTGATCGACATTGCGGTTCAGCAGCTCGAACTGCAGGTTCTCCTGCCCGGCCTCCTTCAACAGCCGCTTCGCCTCGGCGCGCGACTTCTCGATATCCGGCCAGAACCCGGCGAGCTTCTGCAGTTCCTCCTTGGTGGCGGCCAGCGGCGAGCCGGGGAACACGATGCCACCGACGGTGTGCACATTGGCGATCTTCGCCAAGGCGGGCGCGCCGTGCCACTGGTCGATCGCCAGCAGCAGCGCCTTGCGCACCCGGATATCGTCGAACGGCTTGCGCCTGGCGTTGGGGGTGATCAGGTTGCCGCAGTTCCAGTCGCTCTGCTGGATGGTGATCTTGTCGCCCAGTTCCTTCCTGAGCTGGTCGATCGCCGAGGGCGGCAGGCCGCGGAACTCGGTCGCGGCGCGATCGGCGCGGATCGCCTCGACCCGCACCACCTGCTTGTCGGCGAAGATGCCGACGAAGCCGTCCAGATAGGGCTGGCCCTTGTGGTAGTAGTCGGGATTGCGCTCGCCCTTGATCGACTGGCCGAGTTCGTAGCCCGCGAACCGGAACGGTCCGCTGCCCATGATGTTCTTCTGATACCAGTTCGGATCCTTGTCCAGGATGTCCTTCTTGTAGACATAGGCGAACGGATCGGCGAGTGCCGGCAGGAAGGTCAGCGTGGCGAACTTCAGCTTGAACACCACGGTTGTCGGATCCGGCGCGGCGATGGAATCAACCATCTGGTACCAGTTCTGCCGCGCGCTGTTGTAGCCGGGCGGCGGATGCACGATGTGGTTCCAGCTCGCGGCGACGTCGTAAGCCGTGAGCGGCGAGCCGTCGTGCCACTTCACGCCCTCGCGAATCTTGAACGTATAGGTC
>DATBKQ010000186.1:0-8620 GCA_036555825.1 Acetobacteraceae bacterium
GGCATGGACCGGGCCAGCGGCCGCTTCTCAGGTGCACGCCGGCGTGCAGCCTGGCCGCCAGCCGGATATCTCCGGCGACCACCAGGACGAGCCGGCGGGCGCGGCAGAGGCGGGCGAGGTCGCGGCCGAGTGCCGCGCGCCCGGGCTCGCCGTCATGCCGCAGGACGACTCCCGCGAGACCACGCGGCAGCCGCGCCACCGCGGGGCGGGGATCGGGCAGGCGGCGTCCGTCGGTGAACAGCCACAAGACGGGCAGGCGGGGGCGGCGGCGCCGCGCGGCATAGGCCCAGGCGAGCAGCCGCCTATCCATCGTGCGGCCCGCGCGAGTACGCTAGTCCAGCGGGTCGAGGAAGCGCGGCTCGGCCCGCCTGTCATTGCGAGGAGCGGAGCGACGAAGCAATCTCGACCAGAGTGCGCACATGGGTCCGAGATTGCTTCGCTACGCTCGCAATGACAAACCGGCCTGAAACAGATGTCCCGCGATTCCGCTTTCGGCTATCACGCCCTGACAGATGCGCGGTCATGAGCAAACGGAAGCACGCGATCGAGGCGCATTTCCAGAGCGGGCTGCGGCTGCATGGTGCCGGCCGCCTGCCGGAAGCGGAGCAGGTGTACCGGCAGGTGCTTACCGCCTCGCCGGCTCATGCCGACAGCCTGCACATGCTGGGGGTGATCGCCACCCAGTGCGGCCAGCCACAAGCGGCGCTGAACTGCATCGACCAGGCCATTGCCATCAAGCCCTCGGCGGCGCTGTTCCACGTGAACCGCGCCGCGGCCCTGCTCGCCCTGCGCCAACTGGACCCGGCGTTGGCGGCCTGCCAGCAGGCGTTGCGGCTGAAGCGCAACTGTGCCGAGGGGCATCAGGTCATGGGGCATGTGCTCAGCGACCTTGGGCGGCCGGAGGAGGCGATCGCCGCCTACCGGGAGGCGCTGCGGCAGAAGGCCGGCCTGCCCGGCATTTACGACAACCTCGGGCTGGCGCTGCGCCAAGCGGGCAGGCTGGAGGACGCGGCGGCGGCACTGCGCCAGGCGGTGGACCGCGCACCCGGGGACGCGGTTGCCTTGGGGAATCTGGGCGGCGTGCTGAAGGAGCTGGCGCAGCCCGAAGCGGCGGAAGAGTGCTATCGAACCGCGCTGCGGCAGCAGCCCGACGATGCCGTGCTGCACCTCAACCTGGGCGTTGCCCTGCTGCTGGCAGGCAGATTCGAACCTGGGTGGGCGGAATACGAGTGGCGGTTCAGGGCCGGCGCGGCACGAGTCCCCGTATGCTCCCAGCCGCGATGGAACGGCGAGGACCTGGCGGGGCGCAGACTGCTGATCCGGGCGGAACAGGGGATGGGCGATACCATCCAGTTCTGCCGCTATGTGCCGGTCGCGGCGCAGCGCGGCGACGTTGCGCTGGAAGTCCAGCCGGGACTGCGCCGCCTGATCGGCGGCATGCTGGACGAGGCGCGCATCGTCGCGGCGGGCGACTCGCTGCCGCCCTTCGATGTCTGGTGCCCGTTGCTGAGCCTGCCGCACCTGTTGGGGATGCAGGCGCCCGCGCCGCCTTACCTCGTCGCCGACCCAAGCCGGGTGGCGGTGTGGCAATCGCGCATCGGCACGCATGGGCGGAGAATCGGCATCGCCTGGCAGGGCAATCCGGCAAGCGCGGCGGAGCGCGGACGTTCGGTGCCGGTTCGGGAGTTCCTGCCGCTGGCAGGGGTGCCGGACGTGCGGCTGATCAGCCTGCAGAAGCACCATGGGACGGACCAGCTTGCCGCGTTGCCGGATGGGCTCCCCATCGAGACACTGGGCGAGGATTTCGATGCGGGGCCCGAGGCGTTTCTCGACGCCGCGGCGCTGATGCAGTGCGTTGACCTGGTCGTCACGTCGGATACCTCGGTGGCGCATCTGGCGGGGGCCCTCGGCCGGCCGGTGTGGGTGGCGTTGCAGCACGTGCCGGACTGGCGCTGGCTGCTGGAGGGAGAGACATGCCTCTGGTACCCGACGATGCGGCTGTTCCGGCAACCGGAGCGTGGCGACTGGGCCAGCGTATTTGCCAGGATCGCGGCATGCCTGTGACACCGCGGGTTCCGGTCTCCTGGGGCGAACTGCTCGACAAGATCACCATTCTGGAGATCAAGGTCGAACGGCTGAGTGCACCGGCGGCGCGGCGGAACGCGGCGCACGAGCTGGCGTTGCTGCGCGCCGAGCTGGCGGCGGATGTGCCGCCTGGGCTTGCCGCGCTGCGCGGAGAGCTTGCCGCGGTGAACCGGCGGCTGTGGGAGGTCGAGGACGCGATTCGCCGCAAGGAGGCGGCGCGGGTGTTCGACCCGGAATTCATCGAACTGGCCCGCGCGGTATATCACGGCAACGACGAGCGCAGCCGGATCAAGCGTGCGATCAACGAACTGCTTGGGTCGGAGATCATCGAGGAGAAGCAGTATGTCGGCTACCGAGACGCTGAATGACATCGCGGCGATCGCCGACAATCTGCGCCGCGTGCGCGAGCGGATCGCCGAAGCTGCGATCAAGGCGGGGCGAAGGCCCGAGGATGTGACGCTGGTCGCGGTGAGCAAGACGAAACCGGCCGAGGCGATTCGCGTCGCGTTGGGGGCGGGGCAGGCGGTGTTCGGCGAAAACCGCGTACAGGAGGCGGCGGCGAAGTTCCCGCCGCTCCGGGCGGAGCATCAGTTTCAGTTGCACATCATCGGCGGGCTGCAGACCAACAAGGCGCGCGATGCGGTGCGGCTGGCGGATGTCATCGAGACGCTGGACCGGCCGCGCCTGGCCGATGCGATCGAGCAGGCGATGGCGAAGGAGGGACGCGCGCCGACACTGCTGATCGAGGTCAACACCGGCGACGAGCCGCAGAAGTCGGGTGTCGAGCGCGCCGAGGCGGATCGCTTCATCGAGGCGTGCAAGACGCGGTTCGGCACCAGGCTGGCCGGGCTGATGTGCGTACCGCCGCTGGAGCATGACCCACGACCGCACTTCGAGTGGCTGGCCGACCGGGCGGCGCGGCACGGGCTAGGCGTGCTTTCGATGGGAATGTCGGCGGATTTCGAAACCGCGATCGCCTGCGGCGCGACCTGGGTGCGGGTGGGCAGCGCGATTTTCGGGCATCGCCCGCCGGCTACAGGCGCGCGGCGATGATGCTGGCCAGCATCTCGCAGCCGACGCGGTCTCGGTCATCGAAGCGGGCCAGTTTCGGGCTGTCGAGATCGAGAACGCCGATCACCCTCTGATCGCGCAGCATTGGGACTACCAGTTCCGAACGCGACGCGGTGTCGCAGGCTATGTGGCCGGGGAAAGCGGCGACATCCGGAACCACGATCGACCTGCGTTCGGCCGCCGCGCTGCCGCAGACACCCTGGCCAAGCGGGATCCGCACGCAGGCGGGGCGGCCCTGGAACGGCCCAAGCACGAGTTGGTCGCCGCGCAGAAAATAGAAACCGGTCCAGTTCAGCGCGGGCAAGGCGTGATGGATCGCGGCCGCGGCGTTGGCCGCATTGGCGACGGAGTCCGGCTCACCCGCCAGGAGCGCGTCGAGCTCACGCGCCAGTTCGTCATAATGGACGCTTGTACCAGGCTCACGCCGGACAGTGGTCCAGGGTGTGGGTCGGATTGGGTCGTGCATTTGTTCGGTCCCCGATGACGGCAACCACGTGTTACCGCCCCAGGGTGTTACCGTCATGGGGCCGCGCCATGTCAGTGCGTCGCGGCTCTTGCCTCGCTGCCGGTGCGGGCGCGACCTGCCGGCTCGGCCGTGATGCGCATGGCGGTCGCCGCATCACGGAGAATCGTCCGCAATTCGCGCAGGAACGCCATCCCTGTCGCGGTTCGTTGCACCAGCACGCTGCGCCGGTCCAGCGGATCGGTCTTGCGGCGCACCAGGTCGAATTCGGAGAGGCGATCGAGGGCGCGGGTGATTGCCGGCTTGGAAACGCCGAGTTTCGCCGCGAGACCGCGTACTGTCTGCGCCTCTGTCTCCAGATAGCAGGTTAGGAAAACCCCCAATTGCCGAGCCGACAAATCGGGACCATCGCGACGGACAAGCTCGACGATCGCGGTGCGAAGGATGCCGGCGAGACCGTCGCTGACTTCGTTTGTGATCATTTTCAGACCCTTCCTGAGCCAACATTCGGTTGTCCGATACGGCGCGGGACAACCATCCACCGGGAGCCTGTCACAAGCTGCGGATTCATGTCGCGTAACGAGTGGGTTACCCACACGCAGCGGACTCCGTCAGCGCCGCGCAACTCAGCCCAAAATGATGGCCGGCACGATCAGGTCCGAACCCGCCAGGGGAGCGGTCTCGCCACCCGATCGCGCCGGCCAACACCCTGCGGCTCCCAGCGGCAGGAACCGGAGCTTGGAACAGCATGTATTTCGTGCGTTATGCCGCCACATTACGGCCGCGACAGGAGGCGCCCGCGGCAGAGGCGGAATTGTCACAATTGCGATAGGTGGCGATTCGGGAACGCAATCGCGAAATTGGACCGCTGCAGCGATGCCTTCGGCCAGCAACTCAGCGCCTTGCAGGGTGGTGATGAAACATTCCGCCATCCCTCAGATCGCCACCCGAACACCAAGTTCCACCACCCGATCGTATGGGATACGGAAGAATTCCGTGGCTGGCACCGCATTGCGCGCCAGCACCAGGAACAGCCAATGACGCCACCAGGGCAATTTCGGCACACTGGCGGGCACCAATACGTCGCGGCCGAGAAAGTAACTTGCCTGCATCGGATCGAACGGTACGCCGGCCTCGTTCAGATCCTCCAGCGCGCGCGGGATGTTCGGGCTTTCCATGAAGCCGTAGCGCAGGATCACGCGATGAATGCCGGGGGCGAGTTCGGCCACCTCCATGCGCCGATTCGCGCCCGCCTCCGGCACGTCGACGTTCTGTACAGTCACGAACAGAACACGCTCGTGCAGCACCTTGTTGTGCTTCAGGTTGTGTAGCAGCGAAGTGGGAACGTAATCGGGCGTGCCGGTGAGAAACACCGCCATTCCAGGCACCCGAATGGTACGCGATTGCGGCAGGCGGGTCAGGAAAGGAGCCAGCGGCAGACTGTCCTGCCGCCATCGGGCCAGCAGCAGATCGCGCCCGCGCTTCCATGTCGTCATGATCGCGGTGAGAGCGATGGCCAGGACGAGCGGCACCCAGCCGCCTTCTGGAACTTTCAACAGGTTTGATGTGAAGTACAGGAAATCGACCACGAAGAAGAAGCCGAATACCGCGACGGCGGTCAGCCGCGACCAGTGGAATTCGCGCCGGAACACCACCGTCGCCAAAGTGCTCGTGCAAAGGAAGGTGCCGGTGACTGCTATGCCGTAGGCAGCCGCCAGGTTGTCGGAGGTCTTGAACGACAGTACGAGGACGGTCACGCCGACGAGCATCATGCCATTCACCTGAGGAAGGTATATCTGGCCTTCCTCGAGGTTGCTGGTATGGCGAACGGTGAGGCGCGGGAGGAAACCGAGCTGCACGCATTGCCGCGCCATGGAATACGCGCCCGAGATCATGGCCTGGCTGGCGATCACCGTCGCTGCCGTGGCGAGAATGACCATCGGAAGGCTCGCCCAACGCGGACCGAGAAGAAAGAAAGGGTTGGCCGCGGCCTCCGGTTCGGCGATGAGCAGGGCGCCCTGCCCGAAATAGTTCAGCACCAGGCTGGGCAGCACGAAGAACAGCCATGCCGCGCGGATCGCCTCCCGGCCGAAATGACCCATGTCGGCATACAGCGCCTCGGCTCCGGTGACACATAGCACGACCGAGCCAAGCACCACGAACGCGAGCAGCCCGTGGTGCAGGCAGAGCGTGACCGCGTAGCCGGGTGACAGCGCCACCAGTACAAACGGGTGGCGGACGATCTCCCATACGCCCAACAGGCCGATTGAGAGGAACCACAGCCCCATGACCGGTCCGAACACGCGCCCGACACTACCGGTGCCGCGCGACTGCACGGCGAACAGAAGGCCGATCACCAGAACGCTGATCGGCAAGACGTACTGCCGCAATTCCGGCGCCGAGACTTCGATACCCTCTACCGCCGACAGCACGGAGATAGCCGGGGTGATCACACCATCACCGAAGAACAGACAGGCGCCGACGATGCCGATCAGGGCTATCGCACTGCGCACACGCGTACCGACGGAAACGCGTTGCGCCAAGGCCATCAGCGCGAGAATGCCGCCTTCGCCACGGTTGTCGGCGCGCAGGATCAGCAGCACGTACTTCACCGTGACGATCAGCACCAGTGACCAGAAGATCAGCGAGAGGATGCCCATGATCTCGAGGGCGGTGATGCCGTTCGGCGGAAAATGCTGCAGGCTCGCCTTCACGGCGTAAAGCGGACTGGTGCCGATATCGCCGTAAACGACCCCCAGCACGGCGAGCAGCATGCCGACAGCAGGCACCGGCCTGCGCACTTTGCCGGCCGCGGCGGCGACGGTCATCGCCGGAGGTGGCGGATTGTCATGCGCTGCCCCATACGCGCCCCCCGAGGGCTAAACAAGCGCCGGTTGCCAAGGTCACACGGTAATCGGTAACGTGAGCGGCATGAGTGACCTGACACGGGTTGGTAGCGGCCCTCGCCCGCGAACGGGCTGGGGTTGGTTCGTCGCGCTGGGGATCGTGCAACTGGTGCTGGGCATCATCGCCTGGTTCGACGTGATCGCGTTCACCATCGCGGGCGTCATCTTCATCGGCGCGCTGCTGGTGGTCGCCGGCATCTTCCAGGTGGTGCATTCCTTTATGGACCGCGACTGGGGCGGGTTCGCGCTGCACGTGCTGGTTGGCATCCTTTACGTGGTTGGCGGCTTCCTGCTGATGGCCGATCCTTTCCCCGGGGCGCTGGTCATAACGCTATTCGTGGCGGCGGCACTGGTCATCGGCGGCGTGCTGCGCGTCGCGATGGCGGTGCAGCATCGGCATATGCCCGGCTGGGGACTGTTGCTGTTCGGCGGCATCGTCAGCGTGGTGGTGGGCGTGCTGCTGTATTTGACACTGCCGTGGTCGGGCCTTTGGGTCGTCGGAACGCTGATCGCGGTGGAGTTGGTGTTCCACGGCGTATCGTGGATCCAGTTCGGACTTGGGCTGCGCAAGACCGCCTAGCCAGACGGCGCGGGCGGGTCAGCCCGCATCGAGCGTCAGCAGGATCAGTTCGTGGTCGCTCAACACGCTGCCGTCTTCGGCGAGCGCCGGCAGCAGGACGGGGTCTCGCACCTTCAGGCCGCGGGCGCAGAACCAGTCGAGCTGGCGCGTGTCCTCGCTCCTGCTCCAGGTACTGGTGCGGGTCGTCGGCTGTGCCACGTTGCACAATACCCAGTCGTAGCCACGCGCCACCGCCATCGCGAACAAAGGCTCGGAGCTGTCCTGATAGCCGCCCGGCCCGACATGGGTATTGAGATCACCGCCGATCAGCATCGGAATTTCCCCGGCGTAGTCGTCCAGCGCATCCAGCAGTGTATGCATCTGCCGTGCGCGGCCGGCGCCGTCGGTGCGGTTTTCCAGATGCACGGAGCAGGCGACGAAGCGGAGGGTGCCGAACTGGAAGCTGGCGGCGGTCGCCATGCGGCTGCCGATCCGGCGCTGGCGATCAGCAGCGCCAGGTCAACGCGATGACGCGACAGGATGCGCCCGGCTTCGTCAGGATAGAGACAGCGCTCCAGATTCCAGGCGGCGACGCGGATGGCGTTGCCGGTGCGCGTTGCCGCCGGCGGCTGTCGCAGCTCGATCTGGCGGAACGCGGCGACCGAGGCCTGGGCCGTGGCAAGCGCGTCCGGCGTCGGCGGCAACGCCAGGAACCGGCGACGCTCGGCCAGCGACACCGGCGCGAGCCGCGGCACGATGTCGCGCCAGACGCCGACCGTCATGCTATGTATGGACCGATTTCTGGAAATCGCGCAGCACCTTGTTGCCGCGTTCCACCGCGTTGTCGAGTGCCCGCTGCGCGCCTTGCTGGCCGGCCAGTGCCTTTTCGCATTCTTCCTCGATGATGGTGCGGATTTCCGGCATGCGTCCGAGGTGGAAGCCGCGCGAATTGTCGGTGACCTGGCCGCGGGTGAGCTGCTTCACCGGCAGATCGGTGCCCGGGTTCTGTGCGAACCAGCCCTGTCGCTGCAATAGCTCGTAGCCGGCATGGGTGACGGGGATGTAGCCGGTGCCCATGCTCCATTGCGCGTCCTGCTGCGGCTGGCCGAGGAAGCGCAGGAATTCGGCGACGCCGCGATATTCGGCGGCGTCGCGCTTGGGTGCGGTCAGCACCCAGAAGCTGGCGCCGCCGATCGCCGAGTTGATCGGCTGTCGGACGACGTCCGGATCGTAGGGAAGGAACCCGGGCGCCCAACGGAATTTCGCGCTGCGCCTGAGGTCGCCACGCAAAGCCGAGGTGCTGCACGCCATGGCCGACTGGCCGTTGAGGAACGCGCCGTCTCCGACGCCGTCGCGTCCGGTGTAGTGGAACGCGTTGTCCTTCGACATGTCGATCAGGCGCTGCAGGTGCCTCACGAACGGCGTACTGTTGACCTTCAGCACCGCATCGAGTCCCTTGAAGCCGTTCGCCTCGGTGGCGAAGGGAATGTCGTGGATCGCGCCATACTGCTCGAACTGCGACCACACGACCGAGGC
>DATBKQ010000187.1:0-7602 GCA_036555825.1 Acetobacteraceae bacterium
AAGAAGAGGGGGACTGGGGCATGTTGAAGAGACGGGCCTTGATGGCATCGGCGACGGCGTTGCCGCTGACCTCGTTCATTCCGGCGGCATGGGCGGCCACGCCGAAAGACACGGTTGTGTTCGCGAGCCAGCTCGACGGTCTGGTCACCTTCGATCCGGGCGAAGCCTACGAGATTGCGGCGCAGATCATCGCCTCCAGCATTTACGACCGTCTCGTGCGATACGAAGCCGAGGACATGACCAAGCTGGTCGGCGGCGTCGCCGAGAGCTGGACGGTGTCACCCGATAGCAAGACCTACACGTTCAAGCTGCGGCCGAACCAGAAGTTCGAGAGCGGCGCGACGGTGGCGGCGGACGACATGGCCTTTTCGCTGCAGCGGGTCGTTCTGCTCGACAAGACTCCCGCCTTTCTGTTCACCCAGCTCGGCTGGGACAAGAGCAACGTCAAGTCACTGATCACCGCGCCCGACGCATCGACCCTGAAGTTCACCATCACCGAGGAGTTCGCGCCGACCCTGGTGCTGAACCTGATGGCGACCGTTGCCGCCTCGGTCGTCGAGAAGAAGGTTGCCCTGGCCAACGAGGTCAACGGCGATCTCGGCAACACCTGGCTGAAGACGCATTCGGCAACCTCGGGGCCGTACCGGCTGATCTCGTGGAAGGCCAACGAATCGGTCTCGCTGGAGGCCAACCCGGGCTATCATCTCGGCGCGCCGCACATGAGGCGGGTGATCGTTCGGCACATTCCCGAGCCCGGCACCCAGCGCCTGCTGCTGGAGAAAGGCGACATCGACATCGCACTGAGCCTGCTGTCGGACCAGCTCAAGCCGCTGGCCGACAACAAGGACATCAAGGTCGAGTCGTTCCCGTACTGCGGCACCTGGTACATGGGGCTGAACCTTGCCGATGAGCGATTGAAGAACCCGAAGGTGAGGCTCGCGCTGAAACACCTGGTGGATTACGAGGGCATGGTGAACACGTTCCTGAAGGGACGCTTCATCGTACAGCAGACCTTCCTGCCGCTCGGCATCTTCGGCGGCATTCCCTACAACCCGTACAAGCTCGACGTTGCCAAGGCCAAGTCGCTGCTGGCCGAAGCGGGCTATCCGAACGGGTTCGAAATCCGCCTGGACGTGGCGAGCACATCGCCGCTGATCGACATTGCCCAGTCGGTGCAGCAGACAATGGGGCTGGCCGGCATCAAGGTGAACGTCGTCTCGGCCGACGCAAAGCAGGTAACCGGCATGTACCGCGGCCGCAAGCACCAGATGGTGGCGACCAGTTGGACGCCTGATTATCTTGACCCGCACAGCAACGCCGACACCTTCGCCCACAATGACGATGACTCCGACGAAGCGAAGTCGCGCCCGCTGGCGTGGCGCAACCACTGGCAAATTCCCGACATCACCGCGAAGACGAAGGTGGCGGCGCAGGAGGCCGATGCCGGGAAGCGCAAGGCGATGTACGAGGAATTGCAGAAGCAGGTGACTGACGAAGGGCCGTTCATCATCATGTTCCAGCCGGCCAACCAGGTCGCCTCGCGGGCGAACGTCCATGGCTATGAGCCCGGCATCATCGAGGATGAGTACTTCTTCCGGACCATCACCAAGTCATGATGCGCCGCCAGTGAGCGCCACCATCGCGGCAGAGCCTGCGCCGAAGGAGTGGGTCCGCCACGTTATCAGATCCACTCGCCGGGTCCTCAATGTGCTGTTGTCGGTGGCGCTGACTTTTCTGGGTCTGACCTGCGTGACGTTCTTCATCGGGCGCATCGTTCCGATCGATCCCGTGCTCGCCATCGTGGGGGAGAAGGCCTCGCGTTCGACCTATGACCGGGTTGCCGCCGAGATCGGCGTCAATCTGCCGATCCCGGTGCAGTACTGGCGCTATTTGAAGAAAGTGTTGCATGCCGATTTCGGCGTCTCGCTGATCACCGCGCACCCGGTGCTGCAGGACATGACCCGGGTGTTTCCCGCCACCATGGAGCTGGCCGTCCTGGCGCTGCTGGTTGGCACGGTGTTCGGCGTGCCACTCGGCGTGGTCGCCGCCACCCATCGCGGGCGATGGCAGGACCAGGCGATCCGCTTCGGCTCGCTGCTGGGCTATTCGATGCCGGTGTTCTGGCTCGGGCTGGTCGGACTGCTGCTGTTCTACGCCAAACTCGGCTGGGTGGCGGGACCCGGGCGCCTCGACGTATCCTACGACGACATCGTGCCGCCCGTTACCGGCCTGCTCACCGTCGACAGCCTGATCGCCGGCGAAAGCGACGTATTCTGGAACGCGCTCAGTCACCTTGTGCTGCCCGCCTCCATCCTGGGATACCTCTCGCTGGCCTATGTGGCGCGGATGACGCGCAGTTTCATGCTGGGGCAACTAAGGCAGGAATACGTGCTGGCAACGCTGGCCAAGGGATTGTCGCCATTCCGCGTCGTGTGGGTGCACGCGCTCGGTAACATCTGGGTGCAACTGGTAACCATCATCGCACTGACGTTCGGCAGCCTGCTGGAGGGGGCAGTGTTGACCGAGACGGTGTTCGCCTGGCCTGGCCTCGGTCTCTATATGAAGAATTCGCTGTTCAACGCCGATCTCAACGCGGTACTCGGCGGCACCATCGTGATCGGCGTCGTATACATTTTTCTCAACATGCTCTCCGACCTGATCTACCCGCTGGTCGACCCGCGCGCCCGGGGCCGCGGATGAGCGCCACGGGGTTGCGCATTGGCGCAGCGGCTGGCTGGCGTGGCTGGTTACTCGACCCTGCGCCGGCCAGCCGCCGGCAGGCCCGGCTCGGTCGCTGGTATCGTGCCTGGCTGGGATTTTGCCGCAACGGGCTGGCGATGGCAGGGCTCGTCATCGTGCTGGCGCTGGTGCTGGTGGCGATCTTCGCCCCGCTGTTGGCCGATCGCACCGCCGCCTTCACCCAGTCACTCGTGGACCGGCTCCAGCCGATGTCCTGGGCGCATCCGTTCGGCACCGACGAGTTGGGCCGCGACCTGTATGCCCGTGTCGTGTTCGGCAGCCGGATCACACTGACCATTGTTGCCCTGGTGAGTGTCATCGTGGTGCCCATCGGAATCGGGATCGGGCTGCCTGCCGGGTATTTCGGCGGCTGGATCGACGCGGTGCTGATGCGCATCACTGACATCTTCCTGGCCTTCCCTCGGCTTGTGCTCGCGCTTGCCTTTGCCGCCGCGCTCGGGCCGGGCATCGAGAACGCGGTGATCGCAATTTCGCTGACCGCCTGGCCGCCCTATGCCAGGCTCGCCCGCGCGGAGACGTTGACGCGGCGAAACGCGGAGTTCATCGAGGCGGCCGAACTGCAGGGCGCCTCACACCTGCGCATCCTGTTCGCGCAGATCATGCCGCTCAGCCTCCCCTCGGTCATCATTCGGCTTACGCTCGACATGGCTGGCATCATTCTCACCGCAGCCGGGCTTGGCTTCCTCGGGCTTGGCGCCCAGCCGCCCGCTCCCGAATGGGGCGCGACGGTCTCCTTCGGCCGGCAATACCTGCTTGACCAATGGTGGGTCGCGACCATCCCGGGGATGGCGATCTTCATCGTCAGTCTTGGCTTCAACTTCCTGGGCGATGGGCTTCGCGATGTTTCGGATGCGCGGACCAGATGACCGAAGGACCACTTCTGACCATACGCAATCTGCGCGTCGTTTACCCCGGCGATGACGGCGACATCCGGGCGGTGCGCAACGTGTCCTTCTCGCTGGGCAGCGAGCGGCTTGCGATCGTTGGCGAGTCGGGCTCGGGCAAATCGACCACCGCGCGTGCCATCATGGGCCTGATCGCCTATCCGGGCCGCGTCGAGGCCGAGGTGATGCGCCTTGGCGAGATCGATCTGACGCGTCTCGACGAGAAGGGGTTTCGCCGCCTGCGCGGCAAGCGTATCGCCATGGTGCTCCAGGACCCGAAATACTCGCTGGACCCGGTGATGAGCGTCGGCAGGCAGATTGCCGAGACACACCGTTACCATTTTCACAGCAGCAAGCGGGCGGCGCGCGCCGCCGCGCTGGAGATGCTCGAAGCCGTTCACATCCGGGACCCGGTGCGCGTTTACGACCAATACGCCCACCAGGTTTCTGGCGGCATGGGTCAGCGCATCATGATTGCCATGATGCTGATAGCGAACCCTGACATTCTGATTGCGGACGAACCCACCTCAGCGCTCGATGTATCAATCCAGCAACAGGTGCTCGCCGTCATGGACGAGATGGTGAAAAGCCGCGGCATGGGGCTGATTCTCATCAGCCACAATCTCCATCTTGTCTCATCGTTCTGCGACCGGGTACTTGTCATGTACTCGGGCCAGATCGTCGAAGTGTGCGATGCCCGCCGCTTGTACGAAGCGCGACATCCCTACACCAAGGGGCTGCTCGCCGCCCTTCCGGAACTCGGCCACCGACGCGCCGAACTGCCGCAGTTGCGGCGCGATCCCGAGTGGCTGATTGACCTTCCCGCCGCCACGGGAGCTGCCCTTTGATCGAACTCGAAGGCGTCTCCGTCACTTACGGCGCCGGCCCCACGTTGATCCATGCTGCCCGCGATGTGTCGTTTCGCGTTCCAGCGGGCGACGCACTGGGCCTGGTTGGCGAGTCTGGCTCTGGCAAGTCCACTGTGCTTCGCGCTGTCGCCGGGCTGATCCCGCACGCGAAAGGAAGCGTGGTGATCAACGGCAGCGCATTGTCCAACCGGCGTCCTCGGGAATCTCGGAGGATCATCCAGATGGTCTTCCAGGATCCGTACGGATCGCTGCACCCCAACCATACAGTCGATCAAACGCTCAGCGCTCCGGTCGCAATACACCGCCTCGGCAACGCCGAGAGCCGCATCATGGCCGCTCTCGCCGAGGTCGGGCTTGGCCGCGAGCACCGATACCGCTATCCGCACCAGCTCAGCGGGGGGCAGCGCCAACGCGTGGCCATCGCGCGAGCCCTGATTCTCCAGCCTGAGGTTCTGCTGCTCGACGAGCCCACTTCGGCGCTTGACGTCTCGGTCCAGGCCGAGATTCTCAACCTGCTGTCTCGCCTGCGTCGCGATCATGGCCTGACCATGTTAATGGTCAGCCACGATCTCGCCGTCATCGCTCATATCTGTGATCGTATCGGCGTCATGCGCAGCGGGCGAATTCTCGAAATGACCACGGCAGCCGCTTTCGCCGAGGGTCGCGTCGCCGATCCCTATTCACAGCAACTGCTGCGCGCCAACCAGGGCTTCGACGCCAGCAGCGTCATCGTTGACGATGCCGCCTGATCACCGAGGACATCCCCATGGGTACCCGCCTTTCTGGCAAAGCTGCCATCGTCACCGGCTCTGGCCAGGGCATCGGCCGTGCCATCGCGATCGCCTTCGCGCGCGAAGGCGCCGCCGTTGTCATTGCCACTCGGACAGCCACGCATGGCGAGGAAACCCTGCGCCTGATCGAGGCTGAGGGCGGCAAGGCCATCTTCCGGCAGATCGATATCGCCCGCCATGGAGCCACGCGTGCCATGGTCGACGAGGCAGCAGCCACCTGCGGCCGGCTCGACATCATGGTTCACAATGCCGCTGCGTTTGGTCGCTGCAGCATTGAGGAGATGGATCACGCGACCCTCGATCGGCTTTTCAACGTCAACGTGAAGGCGTGCTTCACGCTGACGCAGGCATCGCTGCCGCATATGCGCAGGCAAGGCGCCGGCCGCATCATCATCACCTCGTCGGTGACTGGTCCCAAGGTCTCGATGCCGGGTTCTGGCGCCTATGCGGTTTCCAAAGCTGCGGTCACCGGATTCATCCACACCGCGGCCATCGAACTGGCCGCAGACAACATCACCGTAAACGCCATCGAACCCGGCTATATCGATACGCCGGGCCTGTCAGGGCTCAAAGCACGCGTAGGGGCTGAGCGGCTGTCCCATTTCATCCCTGCCAAACGTCTCGGTCGCCCGGAGGAAATTGCCGGCCCGATGGTGTTCCTTGCGAGCGACGAGGCAAGCTATATCACCGGCGAAACCATCGTCGTCGACGGCGGTGCACGCCTTCCTGAAAGCCCGGTTTTTGCCGGCTGATCGGCGGCCCGATCAAATGGGAAGTGTTCGTCGCCGCCAATGGGGGCAAGCAGCGGACGCAGCATGGTCAAACGACCCCAGCCGTCTATTCGACACTGTCAATAGGTCGTGGCCACCCGCTTCGGATGTGCGGCGGACGGCGCACCCATGAGCATGGCCCGCATGCCCTCTCCATTGATTCGCCACCAATTGAACAGGATCCGGGCATCCCAACCGATACAGAAGTGTCTCACGCCCATTTCCAAGTAGGCCGCGGCCTGCTTGATGTCGGCAAGTTCGACCCGCGGATGCAAACCCTTCTTCAGCGCCGTCTCAATCGTCCTGCGTTCGGCCTTCAACACTTCAGGGTGGTTGCGTTGACCGGTCAGACCGAGACTCATCGAGTAATCCGAGGGGCCAAACTGCACCATATCAAGGCCTTTGACCGACAGGATCGCGTCGAGATCTTCGACGCATTCCCGCTTCTCGATCATCACGGCAATGACGATATCATTCAGGGCTGCCACATATGCAGGTGAACCGCCCTCGAGCACTGTGCCGACGTCGCGGCGCATGCCGACCCCGAGCCGGCCTCCGGTGCCTGGCGTCTCCGCACGCACTGCCGCCACGCAGGCGCGCGCGTCCTCGACAGTGCGAAGGTCAGCGAACAACACGGCCTGAAAGCCGGAACCGATCGCCCGCATCGCCTGGTGCGTCCATTGCGTCTGCTCGATCTTGATCATGCCGCCGAGGTTCTTCAGCTCCAGCGCACGGCCAAGGTTGTCCAGGTCGTGCATGTGGAACGGAGCGTACTCCGCGGTGAATTCGACATAGTCGTAGTTGCCGGCATCGCCAACCAATTCTATCAGCGTGGGCCAACTCGAAAGAAGGTGCGTACCGATTGAAGGTTCGCCGGCTGTAAGCAGTGCGCGCAGGCGATTGTGACGCATCGCGGATTCCTTTTGCTTTGCCCGACGATACGACCGATCGCATGCCATCAGCAACCCGGCCCCGCCTGGGATGAGCCCGATCATCTCCGGGCGGGCTTGGCTTCCCCGAAGCGACGCCGGCAGCCTTCCAACCTCGGCAAAGCACCACTCGTATTTGCGATCGAAGCCGAATGGACGATCAGTCGTAGCGTTCGGCGGCTGAACAGGGGGCCTGGGAACCGGGCATCCGTCCTCGCGCACACTTTCGAGGAAGGCGAGCCGGCTCGGCTTCCCCTTGTGTGCCCGCGCCAATACCACTAGGTTTTCGATACAAAACTCCACGGCTGCGACCTCCATCGCCGCCGGGAAGGAGTTGTTCGGGAGGTGGCGCTGATGGCGACCTATGGGTCTGCTACGACCCTCGCATCAAGGCAACGGTATATCCCTGCGGCGCAGCGGGGACCGATCACCCGCCTGCTCGAGGACGAGCGCCGGCTCGCCTTCTGCCTGATGCTGCCGACGATACTGTTGCTCGGGCTCTTTATCGCCTATCCCTTCGTCAACGGTATCCTTCTGGCGGTTACCGATACGAGGGTCGGGGTACCTGGCCATTTCGTCGGACTCGATAACTTCGCCAA
>DATBKQ010000188.1:0-6741 GCA_036555825.1 Acetobacteraceae bacterium
CAAAGCGGACAGTTCGGCCTCGGAGACGCGGTTCCCCAGCAATTCGCGCGATCGCTCGGTGTTGCCGTTGGCAGCATAGAGAATTCCAAGGTTGATCCTGAGCCTCTGAGGGGACGAATCCACGCCCTGCATCGGTGCCAATGTCTCCAGTGCCTGACGCGCCTGACCTTCCAGCATGAGCGAGAGCGCCAGGTTGTTCCGGGTGGCCGCATCGTTGGGCGAACCCGCCAGCACCCCTCGATAGATCGACTGCGCGGCCGCGTGCTGGCCCTGCAGATCGAGGGCGACGGCCTTGTCCACCAGCGCCCTGGTATCGCCCGGGTTCGCCGCCAGCACCTGGTCGAGGCCGCCGATTGCCTGGTCCAACTGTCCCGCCACCAGGTCGATCAGCGCGATCGCCCTGGTGAGGTCCGGCTGACCCGGCTGGGCGCGCAGCCTGTCCGCCAGCAAATCCCTGGCCTCGCCGATCCTGCCTTTGCGAGCCAGCGCATCGGCGCAACGCAACTGGAGGCCGATGTTTCCGGGATTGTCCGCGACCGCGGCGGTGTACATCGAGATCGCGAGATCGCTGTCTCCCGCCGCATCCGCGGCTTCCGCGACCTGCAAACGTGCCTCCGGCGTCAGCGTCGTGCGTTGCAACGGGCCCTTGGAAACGCATGCCGCCAGGACGCAGCACAGCATCGGCAGAACGAGGGAACGTGGTTGCAGGCACATGGCGATCGGTTCTCCGCCGCGCTACTGAGCCGAGCCAGGATTGGCTGAGCCTTGCTGCGACGCCGGCTCATTGGTGACGTTGACCGTTGCGGCGTTCAGGTCCGGCAGGGGGTAGCGCTTGCCGGCCAACAGGCGCGCGACAGGCGGGGCGGCTTCGCCGCCGGTGGGCACTCCGCTTCCTGTCCCTTCGACCAGATCGGCAGGGTTGACAACCATCACGCGGAGGTTGGCATCGTTGTCGCTTGTCGGACGATAGGTTCCAGGGCGCTGGTACGGATCGCCCAGGTAGCCGCAGCCTGCCAGGACAACGGCGCTCATAAGCCAGCCTGTGCGATGCATGCCTTCCCTCACTTCAGAATGAAGCCGGCGTCCAGTGGCGCTCCCGCAGCCGGACCAGGTGCCATCTGGCGTCCCCAAAGGATCCTTTCGAGATCGGTCGCCGGCCTGAAGGTGTCGGTTGGTGCGCGAAGCGCCGTGGGGCCCGGGGCCGGCTGCACGATGTACGGGGTGACGATGATAACGAGCTCGCTCTCGCCCCGCTGAAAGTCGTTCGACTTGAACAAGGCGCCGAGTACTGGGACCTCGCCGATCCAAGGCAAGGCATTCGTGTTGTCGAGACTGGTCTTCTCCAGCAGCCCGGCGATCGCAAAGCTCTGGCCGCTGCCCAGTTCCACCGTGGTTTCCGCGCGCCGGACCGTCAACGCAGGTATGGTGAGCGTACCCCCGCCGATCGGCACGCTGACGGCGCCGTTGGTGCTGAGCTGGCTCACTTCAGGCCTGACCCTGAGATTGAGTCGCGCCGGCGACAGCACTGTCGGCACCACGGCCAGGCTGACGCCGAATGTCTTGAACTCGACCGTGATCGTCGTCTGCCCGTTGGTGGTGTTGCCGGCGATCGGGATCGGGAATTCACCACCGGCAAGGAAACTGGCGGTTTCCCCGGAAAGTGCCGTCAGGTTGGGCTCCGCCAGAATGGTGATCAACTGATCGCCCGCCAGCGCGTCGATGACCGTGTTGACGTCCCATAGCTTGTTGCCCGAGGTGAAGCCTGCGCCGAACTGGTTGGGTGCCGCGGTGGCGCCCGAGAGCGGCGCCAGACCGAGCGGCAGCAGCGGCGAGATGGTGTTGGAGATCGCCGCGCCGGTCCGCAGACCCACGCGCCAGCCGTTGCCGCTGCCGAGTGCCTGCCAATTGAACCCGAGCTGGCGCGTCACCGAGCGGTTGATCTCGGCGATGCGGACCCGGACGTTGACCTGGATGGCGCCGAGTATGGTGAGGTTATCCTGCACGCCGCCCTTCTCGCCGACGTAGCCGCGGGCGATCGCCTCCGCCTGTTGCGCCGCCGCGGCGTTCGGGACCGTGCCGGTGAGGATCGCTTCGTTGCCGCCGGCCTGCACGTGCACGCCCGACGCACCCTGCACGACGCGCGCGATGGTCGCCTGGATGGCCGAGGCGGTTGCCGGGCTCACCCCGGCTGTCGGCAGGGCTGCCGCTGGAGCCCCGCTACCGGCGCCAGGCGTGACCGTGACATCGTACTGGATGATGGCCTGCCCCGCATCGGTGGTCGCGATCACCGTGGTGCGTCCGGGCGCGACGCCCATCAGGAACAGGCTGGTCGGCGAGGCTGGCTGCACGCGCGCCACGGCCGGTTCCGCCGACATCACCGTGGCCGCGGCCCGCGGCAGTCGGAGCAGCACACCGGTTCCCGCCTGGACGGTTATCGGCTGGCTGACGGTCGCGGCTGGAGGGGAGGTGGCGGGCGAGGTCGTGCCCTGTGCAGGCGCGGGCTGCTGTGCCTGCGCCACCGCGGCGGCGGGTTTCACCGCGATGCTCGGCGTGTCGGCGGAAGCGCGCACGAGGCCGCAGAGCAGGAGCGCGAGCAGCAGGCAAACCGCGGCGATCAGCCGATAGCCACTTCGCTGCCGGCATCGATGGCCCGACTTGCGTACAAGATTGGCCGACCGGTCGAGAGCCATCGATACTGGTGCTCCCCCACACCCGCACCATCGCACTCCTATTCGGATTACCATTTAGTTAATGCGATGCGCCAATTCGTCCGAGTCGCGGTGGCGCGGCGCGGCCTGTGTGCTGTTCGTTCGATAGCCGAATGCTGCGTCACTGAGCGAGACGAAGGCTGGCCAGTTGATTGGCGACCTGAGTGAACGCGCTCTGCAGATTCGCTGCCGTCGGGCTCTCCATATAGTCCGACGGACTTGACGCACAAGTTTGCAGACTGGAGCGAATTCCGCTCGCGGTCTCGGGCCCTTCGATGTTGGTACCAACCTCGAAACCGATGACATAGACGACAATACCTACCGACTTCATCGCATTGCACACGGCAGTGAAGCGTGTGCCAAGCGCGGGGTCGGCGTGCGTCTGGTCGACCGGACTGATCGGGGCGGCGGGGAATGCGGAATTATACGCGGCCGAGGAAGTGTTGAACTTATTGGCGACGCGACCGTACGCATCGTACAGTAGCTCCGAGCCGGACGCGGAGGAGCACACGCCGCCGTTGCTGGACCCGCAACTGCTCCCGTAGGCCGGTTGCCAGTTGTTATCGCCGTCGGTCAGTATCACCACGACCTTTTTCATGTGGGGCGTATTGTATGGCAGCGGCAACGTCGGGGTGTTCGGGACAGCGGCGTTGGGGTCTTGCCAGACGCCCTGCCAGGAGGGGCTCAGTGTGTACCAGGCGCCTTGGAGTCCCGCGGCCACTGTGGTGCCACCACTCTTGGCCGGCGCCTGAATGGCGTTCACTGCATTCTGCACAGTGGTCCGACTCGCGGTAAGCGGTTGGATCGGGGTAAGGGCACAGAGGATGTTCGGTCCATGTGACTGGCTGTCGGTCATGCCGTTGGTTGCATGCAGGTAGTTGTACATGGAATTATTGTTGAGATCGGCCTGCGCCGGACCGCCACTGCCAGTGTCCCAGTCGTTGTCGCCGTGGCAGTAGCGCGTACCGTTGATGCTGGGATAGGCATTGTTCGCGGTACAGCGGCCCGTGGCTGTCCCGACCAGCTTGTAGGTGCTAGGCCAGAAGTACGGCCTGAACCTGCTCGCCAAGGGCGACGCCTCGCTCAGGTCGGTTCCGCTCCGCAGCGCCTCGATGCAGCCGCTCCACTTGGCGACATCCCAGCCGGGCGGCATGTTGGTCGTATCCAGCCAATTCCTCTGGCGGGTGTCTGTCCCGATGTTGATCGTTCGCGCGAAGGGAACCACTGAAACCCAGAGGTTGGGCTGGGTGTCCTGGCTGCCGTAGAGGATGCCGAGCAGGGTCTGGACCGCCGCCTTGGCCAAGGCGAGCTTCGTCTGTCCGTTGTATTTGTCATTCATTGAAGCGGTCTGGTCCAGCACCAGCGCGACTTCGAGTCCAGTGCCCGCACGCTGTGCCACGGAGAAGTCGGAGAAAGCGACCGTCTGCTTCGAGATCACGCTGAACAGCGTAGTAGGAATGGTTGCGGAGGCGTCGATGCGTATCTTGCTGGAGTCGTTGGCGTCCGGTGTGAAGGAAGGGCCGGCGACGGTGGCACCGAGGTAGCTGTGGCTCCCTCCACCCTGGCTGAACTGCGCCCAGAAGACCGCTGTCGCCTCAGCGTTACGGTTCGCGTCAGACATGTGTCGGGCGGCCACCAACGCGGCAGCATCCATCGCCGTCTTGAGCCGGTCCTCGACCAGCCACGCGCGGGCGGTGTCGACTGCAAGTCCGGCGAAGCCGACCAGCGCCAGCATGCCCAGCGCCGTGACGACGGCCGTCGCACCGCGTTTGTCCATGTTCGCCTTCCTCATTTGGTGCAGGCCAACTGGTTGCTTGTCGTCAGCGTTTGGATCGCGGACGCATCGGGGGCGCGCGTCAGGTAGAGTGTGGTGCCATTCAGCGTCGCGGACAGCACATTGCCCATGAAGCCCGTACTGAACACCCAGGCCTGCAACGGCAGGTACACTTCAGTGACCAGCAGAGTGTCCCCGGAAGGCACAATGAAGCCTTCCGTGACTTTCGCCGCCCCCCCTGCACCGCCAACCGAGCTGCCGTGCGTCTGGTTGCTACTGATCTGCCAAGCCACCTTGTTGGTCTTGCCGTCCGATGAGTAGATCGCGCTGATAATGACAGTGCCCGGCGTTTCCTTGGGATCGCCAGTCACCTGCCCTACGCTGCCGACGATCTGCTGCGCATAATTCCAGAACTGCGCCTCGTCTGCCGTGCTGATGCTGTCGCACTGCGAGACGAGCTGCCCGAGTTGCACGGCGGTTTCATCGAGGCGGAATTGCGCGCGGATGAATTGGACGAGGTCGACTGTCACCAGCGCCAGGATGATCAGCAGTGGCGCAACAAAGGCGAATTCGACCGCGGCCACGCCGCGCCTGTCCCGGCTAACACGTCGCATTGGCGAATGGTTCATTCTTCACCACGACGGTGGCCCGGTGTGTCTGGCTGCCCGAGCCGCCGACGAAATTGATCCAGGCTGACCCCGTGAGAAACGGCTGTGTGTAGGTGACGCCGTAGATGACCACCTGCCCCCCGGTGCCGGCACCGGCCACCGGGGTACCTCCGCTCAGGGCGGAGGCACTCCCGTAGGCCTCGGTCGCGACAACGAGATTCTCTGGCTTGAGAAAACCGCCGGTGGAGTTCGAGATGACCCATTTGATGGTATCGGATCGGCAAGTGTACTGGGGAGGTTCCCCCGCCAGGGTCGCCTGTCCGGTGATGCCGAAGCGGCTGGCGCGGAGAACAGCTGCGTCCAGCGCCGCCGCGGTGGCGCACTGCCATGCCAGTTCCAAGATGCCGATGAGCAGCAGCACGAACGGCACGGCGGCAAGCGCGAATTCGAGGGCTGTCGTGCCGCGCCGCGAGCGCAAGAAGCGCACGATTGCGCGGGTCCGCAAGAGCCCGTCCGTACGCCTGGCTGGTTGCTGCGAGTGTGTCGGTCGCACGTACTGAAGACTAGACCGTGACGGTTTAGGAGTTGTTTACGATAGCCACGTACTGACACGAGTTCGGTTATGGCTATTTCTTGCAATAGATGGCGGGGGCGGGAACCGGTTCGAGCCGCCAGCCTGCCTTCGGCCGGGGTTGTTCCATCCAAGCATACAGTGGTGGCGAATGCGCTGCGTTCCGCGGCTGCAACGCTTCTGTTCCTCGTCGTTGTGGGTCGATCCCAGGCCGCATGGGCCTGGGACCGAGGTCCTCAGTGCGTGCCGTTTGCGCGCGCTCTGTCGAGCATACGGCTGTTCGGCGATGCCTGGCGTTGGTGGTCAGCCGCCGCGGGTCTCTATAACCGGGGCACCCAACCCGAGGCAGGCAGCGTCCTGAGTTTCCGGTCTGATGTCCGCATGCCGCTCGGGCACATAGCGGTTGTCACCCGGGTGATCGATCAGCGCGAGATCGAGATCGACCATGCGAACTGGGCGCCGGGTGCGATCGGTCGGCAGGTGCGGGTTCTCGATGTCTCCGCCGGAAACGACTGGACAGCGGTCCGTGTCGAGTTGCTGGAACGGGACCACTTCGGTGCGGTGTATGCCACCAACGGCTTCATCTACGGATGGCCGATCGATATCGGACCGCAGATCGTTCAGGTCGCGCAGGCGCTCCAGGATCTCCAGGCAGACAAGTCCCGTCGCGCCGATGCAATCCTTCCGGTTATCATAGGCCCCGACGGAGTCATCGCGGACAATCTCCCCAGGCGCGAGTTGCCGGTCATGCGTTACGCCCGGCATGACAGCCGATGAGCGGCGACCCCCGGTGATGCGCCAGCCCGCGGCGGATCATCGCGGCCCGCCGCGAAGCGCGCCCACCTGTTCCGGCGTCAGGAAGCGGACCCGCCGGCCCTGCAGCAGTAAATAGAGGCGCGCGGTCTCCTCCAGCTCCTCGATCGCGCCGGAGGCGGCGGACAGCGACGTGCCGGCTACCACCGGGCCATGGTTCGCCAGCAGCACCGCGTGGTGCCCGCCGGCCAGTGGCCTGACGGCTTCCGCCAGCCGCGTGTCCCCAGGCGGGAAATAGGGCACGAGCGGCAGCCGGCCGACCCGCAT
>DATBKQ010000189.1:0-3699 GCA_036555825.1 Acetobacteraceae bacterium
ATTTCATCACGCTGCATGCCGGGGACGTGATCGCGACCGGCACGCCGCCCGGCGTCGGGTCGGGCGTCAAGCCGAACCCGGTGTTCCTGAAGGTGGGCGACACGATGCGCCTGTCGGTGGAGGGGTTGGGCGTGCAGACGCAGCGCGTTGTGGAGGGGTGAGGTCGAACGTGGATTGAGAGCCCCCTCCCCCTATCCCCCTTCCGCAAGGGGAGGGGGGACCTGGGACTGCCTACAGCCCTTCCACCGCGGCGCGGGCGCTCATATACCCTCGCCATGGCGCGCTTCGTCAAAATGCACGGCTGCGGCAACGACTTTGTCGTGTTCGACGAGCGCGCCCGTCCGCTGGGGATCACGCCGGCCCGCGCGGCGGCAATCGCTGACCGTCGAACCGGGGTCGGCTGCGACCAGCTCATCGTGATCGAACCGCCGCCGGCCCGCTCGGACGCCGGTGCGTTCATGCGCATCCGCAACCCGGACGGCTCCGAGGCCGGCGCCTGCGGGAATGCCACCCGTTGCGTCGCCCGGCTGCTGGCGGGCGAGACCGGCCGGAGCAGCCAGATCATTCGGACCATCGCCGGCGATCTTCGCGCCGAGGTGCTGCCGGATGCGAACGTGCGCGTGGACATGGGCCCTCCGCGGCTCGACTGGCCCGACATCCCGCTGGCCCGGCCGATGGACACGCTGCATCTGGACCTGGCGCTGGGACCGCTTGCCAATCCGGCGGCGGCCTCCATGGGCAACCCGCACGCGACGTTCTTTGTCGCCGACCTGGCGGACGTGCCGGTCGCCGAACTCGGCCCGCGCCTGGAGCGCGCCCCCTTGTTCCCCGAGCGCGCCAATATCGGCTTCGCCCAGGTGCTGGCGCCCGACCGCATCCGCCTGCGCGTGTGGGAGCGCGGTGCCGGCCTCACGCTGGCCTGCGGCTCCGGCGCGTGTGCCGCGCTGGTGAACGCGCATCGCCGGGGACTGGCGGGGCGCCGCGCGGTCCTGGCGATGGATGGTGGCGAACTGGAGATCGAGTGGCGGGCCGACGGCCACGTGCTGATGACCGGGCGGGTTGCCACCTCGTTTAGGGGGGAGATCGATCTCGCGGACTTTCCGCCATGAGCGTCGAGATCCTGACCTTCGGCTGCCGGTTGAACGCCTATGAAAGCGAGGTGATGCGCGGCCACGCCGCCGCGCTGACCGACACGGTGATCGTCAACACCTGCGCGGTGACCGCGGAGGCCGAGCGCCAGGCGCGCCAGGCGATCCGGCGCGCCGCCCGCGAGCGACCGGGCGCACCCATCGTGGTCACCGGCTGCGCCGCACAGATCGATCCGGCGGTCTGGGCGGGTCTGCCCGGTGTGACGCGGGTGCTGGGCAATGCCGACAAGCTGCGGGCGGAGAGCTGGCGGCCGGGCGCGAGCGCCGCAGTGTCCGACATCATGGCGGTGCGCGAGACGGCGCCGCATCTGCTGACCGGGTTCGCCGGCCGCGCGCGTGCGTTCGTGCAGGTGCAGCAGGGCTGCGACCATCGCTGCACGTTCTGCATCATCCCGTTCGGTCGCGGTCCGAACCGAAGCGTGCCGGTCGGCGCGGTGGTGGCGCAGGTGCGGGCGCTGGTCGAGGCCGGCTACCAGGAGGTGGTGCTGACCGGGGTGGATATCGCGTCGTATGGCGCCGACCTGCCGGGCCGGCCGCCACTCGGCCAGATGGTGCGCCGGCTGCTGGCGTTGGTGCCGGAACTGCCACGGCTGCGGCTCTCGTCGCTCGATCCGGCGGCGATCGATGCGGATGTGTGGCGGCTGCTGGCCGAGGAGAGCCGGCTGATGCCGCACCTGCACCTGTCGCTACAGGCGGGCAGCGATCTCGTGCTGAAGCGGATGAAGCGGCGGCACCTGCGTGCCGATGCGCTGGCGGTGGTCGAACGTGCGCGGCGCCTGCGGCCGGGGATCGCGATCGGTGCTGACCTGATCGCCGGATTTCCCACCGAGACGGAGGCGCTGTTCCGGGAGACGAGCGATTTCGTCGCGGCGATGGAGCTGCCGTTCCTGCACGTCTTCCCCTACAGCGCGCGCGCCGGCACGCCGGCGGCACGCATGCCGGCGGTGCCGGTCCCGGTGCGGCGGGAGCGCGCGGCGCGGCTGCGCGAGCTCGGGCGCGGCAACGCGCAACGCTTCCTGGCCGCGCAGGTCGGCCGCACGGTGTCGGTGCTGACCGAAAGCCGCGAACGCGGTCACTCGGAGCATTTCGCGCCGGTGCGGCTCGCGGCACCCGCCCTTCCCGCGCATTTGGTGACAGTGCGCGTGGTGGGAACCGACGGCGAACACCTGCTGGCGGAGGCGGCCTGATGGCGCTGGGCTTCTTCTCGCGCCTGAAGGAAGGCCTGACGCGCAGCACGCAGAAGCTGAGCGAGGGCATCAGCAACATCACCACGTCGGTCCGCCGGCGCCGGCTGGACGATGCGGCGCTGGAGGAGCTGGAGGACGTGCTGATCTCCGCCGATCTCGGCACCGAGGTGGCGCACCGGGTGATCGAGAGCTTCCGCCGCTCGCGCTTCGGCAAGGAGGTGACGGACGAAGAGATCAAGCAGGCGCTGGCCGAGGAGATCGCGCCGATCCTCGAACCGGTCGCCCTGCCGCTGGTGCTGGATCCGGCGAAGAAGCCGCACGTGGTGCTGGTGGTCGGCGTGAACGGCACCGGCAAGACGACAACGATCGGGAAGATGGCGCAGAGCTATCGCGAGCAGGGCAGGTGCGCGGTGCTGGTGGCGGGCGACACGTTCCGTGCGGCGGCGGTGGAGCAGTTGCAGATCTGGGGCGAGCGCGTCGGCGCGCCGGTGATCGCGGGCGGCGCCGGCGCGGATGCGGCGGGTCTCGCGTTCCAGGCGCTGACCCGGGCGAAGGCGGACGGGGCGGATGTGCTGCTGATCGACACCGCGGGGCGGCTGCACAACAAGTCGGTGCTGATGGACGAGCTGCGCAAGATCGTCCGCGTGCTGAAGAAGCAGGACGAGACGGCGCCGCATTCGGTGCTGCTGGTGCTGGACGCCACCACCGGTCAGAACGCGGTGCAGCAGGTGCGGGTGTTCAAGGAGATGGTGGACGTGACCGGCCTGGTCGTCACCAAGCTGGACGGCAGTGCTCGCGGCGGCATTGTGGTGGCGTTGGCGGAGACGTTCGGGCTGCCGGTGCACGCGGTGGGCGTGGGGGAGCGGGCGACGGACCTGCGGCCGTTCGATGCGGGGGACTACGCGCGGGGGCTGGTGGGGACGTAGGGCACGCAGCAGAGTCCTCGCTAACCATGTAAGCAGATCGACCCGCACCGTGCCGCCGAAGTGTCACCGCGAGTGCAGCGTAGGCGAGGGGAAGCAATCCCGACCGAGATTGCTTCGCGGAGCTCGCAATGACACTGGGGCGGAGCGCTGCGTTGGCAGTCGGTTGTGCCGCGAAGGCTACCGCGCGACGAACTGCTCCAGCCAGTGGATCGTGTAGTCGCCGCGCTGGAATTCCGGGTCGTCGACGATCCGCTGATGCAGCGGGATGGTGGTCTGGATGCCGACGATCGCGAATTCCTCCAGCGCGCGGCGCAGGCGGCTGATCGCATCGGCGCGGGTCTGTGCGTGCACGATCAGCTTCGCCACCAGGCTGTCGTAGTACGGCGGCACGAAGTACCCGGCGTACAGCGCGGAATCGACGCGCACACCGAGGCCGCC
>DATBKQ010000190.1:0-2817 GCA_036555825.1 Acetobacteraceae bacterium
CAATGGCATCGAGCAGCTTGCGCCGATGACCGATACTCCCGATCGCCAGGTCCCTCAGGTCCTCTACCGTCAGACTCGGCAGGACGGTATTGTCGATGTGGTTTTGGCGGAACGCGCCCTCGTACTCTTCGAGGCCGAGGCTCCGCAGCCAACTCCCCAACGTCCATTGGCGCTCTAACCCCGTAGAAGCTGACCAATCATGGTCCCGGCGAGATAACGTGTCCATGACCGCTGTGGGTCAATGAACGAACCCGCTTCGCGGGAGGGGGCTGCGGGCTGGCCTAGCCGGGAATAAAGGCCGACAGGGGATTTGATGAGAGCTTCGTGAGTTCGACGATCGGAGTGTTGCAACCTTAACAAAGGAGCACTCCGATGCACGACGAACCGATCAGCCCGTTGCGCCAGCGCATGCACGACGCCATGGCGGTGCGCAATTTCAGCGGCAAGACGCGCCACGATTACATCCGCAACGTCAAGAGCTTTGCGTCATTTCTCGGCCGCTCGCCCGATACCGCAAGCGCCGACGATCTGCGTCGCTTTCAACTGCATCAACGGCGCAACGGCGTACAGCCGTCGAGCATGAACAGTGCGGTGTCGGCACTGCGCTTTTTCTTCGGCGTGACCCTCGACCGACCCGATATGGAGCGGCACCTCACCTTCGTACGCGAGCCGCGCAAGATCCCTGTGATCTTGAGCCCGCAGGAGATCAGCCGGCTGCTGGAGGCGGCGCCCGGGCCGAAGTACAAGGCGGCGATGAGCGCCGCCTATAGCGCGGGTCTGCGGGTTTCCGAGGTGGTGGCGCTGAAGGTCGCCGACATCGATTCCAAGCGCATGGTGCTGCGCATCGAGCAGGGCAAGGGACGCAAGGATCGCCTTGCCCTGCTGTCCCCACGGTTATTGGACTTCCTGCGCGACTGGTATTGCATCGCCCGCCCCGCGGTGTGGCTGTTTCCCGGCCGCGATCCGATGCTGCCGATGACGACGCGACAACTCACTCGCGCCGTCCATATGGCTGCCAAGCTTGCCGAGATCAACAAGCGGGTCACACCGCACACGCTGCGGCACAGCTTTGCCACCCATCTGTTGGAGCAAAATATCGATATTCGCCTGATCCAGGTTTTGCTTGGACATGCGAAGTTGGAGACGACCGCGCTTTATGCGCAAGTCGCGACCAACGTAATCCGTGCGGTTACGAGCCCGCTCGATCAGCTCACACCGCTGATACCGAAGCCCAATAAGCCGCCGGCATAACGCCACCACACGCGTGCCTCGTCCGGCTTTGGAGGTCGCGGATATCTTCCGCGCGCATGGCCAAGCATGGCGTCAAGCCAACGCCGGCCATGTCAGCCTCGAGCAACTGAAGGTGATGAGCGCGATCGAGCGCTGCCGCACGGCGGCGCTCGGTGGCCATGTCGAACGCTGCGAGGACTGCCACTACACCAGCATCGCCTACAATTCCTGCCGCAACCGGCATTGCCCGAAGTGCCAGGGCGCGGTGGCGAAGCAATGGCTGGCCGAGCGGCAGGCCGAGCTGCTGCCGGTCCCGTATTATCACGTGGTGTTCACCGTCCCAGCGACGATCGCTGAGATCGCCTATCAGAACAAGGCGGTAGTGTACGATCTGTTGTTCAAGGCGAGTGCCGAGACCATGCTCACGATTGCGGGTGACCCCGAGCATCTGGGCGCTCGCATCGGCATCACATCTGTGTTGCACACCTGGGGCTCGGCGCTCGTCCACCATCCGCATGTGCACATGATCGTGCCAGCTGGCGGTCTCTCACACGATGGTCAACGCTGGATCGCCTGCCGGCCCAAGTTCTTCCTGCCATGGCGTGCGCTATCCAAACTGTTTTGCCGGCTGATGTTGCAAAAGCTTCTCGCCGCCCATGCCGCCGGTCAATTGCAGTTCTTCGGCCGCAACCGCCGTCTCGATGAACGCGCGGCCTTCGCCGCCTTTCTAGCGCCGCTGCGCAAGATCAAGTGGTACGTCTACGGCAAGCGTCCCTTCGGCGGACCCGCGGCGGTGCTAGCCTATCTCTCTCGTTATACCCACCGGGTCGCCATCGCCAACAGCCGGCTGATCGCGGCCGACCACAGCAGCGTCACCTTCAAGTACAAGGATTATCGCGCTGACGGCTCCGCCCGATACAAGGTGATGACGCTCGCAGCAGAGGAGTTCATCCGCCGCTTCCTCATTCACGTCCTCCCCGCCGGCTTCCACCGTATCCGCCATTACGGCTTATTCGCAAAAAGCGCGCGCGCGGAGAATATCGTGCGAGCGCGAGTGCTGCTCAACGCGGCTTCCCAAGATCATGGCGCCGATGACGATGAACAAGCGACTCTTGCGCAGGTTTGCCCCCACTGCGGCGGCCGCATGGTCGTTATCGAGACCTTCGAACGCGGCCAGACGCCTCGCCATCGGCCGAGCGGCCCAACGGTCGCCGTCAGGATCGACACCTCATGACATCAGTGCTGTTACCAGGACTACCCGCCGCGTCTTATCGTCGATCTCAGATCGGCCGCGACGGCGCTCGTCGCCTTGCGCAAAATAACCAGTAAACTCAGCCGTAACCAGCATGCTCGCCGATCATTGCAATCATCATCGCGTGCTGTTGCGCGCCGGCAGACAGGTCATCGGCCGCGTTAAAGCTGAGCACGGCCAACATCACCCAACTTCCGCATCAGCCTAATCCCCATAATCAGCGCGCCCGCCCCCCGTGCACCACCGACCGCGGGTTCGTTCCTTGACGGCTTTCGGACGCCGGCCAAGCGCACGCGCCCAACTCACTCACGGCCGGCATCCGAAACCCTGTACAA
>DATBKQ010000191.1:0-8016 GCA_036555825.1 Acetobacteraceae bacterium
TCGCCAACCGCCTCTCCGTCGTCCGCCTCCGCAAATACTCGTTCACGCAGGTCCTGCGAATACGACTTCCCCCGCCGCCACAACATGGTGCCTCCGGTCAAACCAACCGGAGACCCACGAATCACACATCGCCCCCGTTTCGGAAGACCCGATTCCAGTCACCGTGAACCCGCTTTAGGCAGGCTGGGGATTTGATGGACAACGCTTTGCGTTGCCCACAACCCCACAGCCTCAACATCGACTCCAGCAAAGGATTCTATTTGGTTGATTGAGACCGAGGCGCGCGCGATGCGTCGGCACGCTACGAGGCCCTGGCCAAGCCGTTGATCCCGTCGTGGTCCCGTGGATTGAGATGCTCCAGGTGCTGACGGTGGCCGTCAACCGCATCTTGAAGCTGGTCGTGAGCGACAGCCGGCTCCCAACGCCGCCTCCTATTCCAGGTATTTGGGTATTGGGAACCTGACGCGGGCAGTTCAGCAATTCGCAGTCGGCTGACTGATCGAGTCACCGGATCGCTCACGGAACAATGTCACACCAAGCGAAAAGCTGGCGCTTTCCCACCTTTCGAACGTATCGAGCGCAGCATGTATCGGCTGAACAGCCGGGGCGCAGCCGCCTTGCGGCGGTGGCCGCAAGCGATGCATCCATCCTAATGCCGAGAGCCAAGCGGAAGCAAAGCACAAGCTGACGGCGGCTTCGGGAGACTACCGTCCAAACTGGGAGCATGCTCCACCGGTGCAGCCGGTTGATGGTTCTCACGGCATGTACGACCCGCCGTTGACGTGCAAGACCTGGCCGGTAATGGCATTGGCATCCTCGGAGGCGAGGAACACGGCAGTCCGCGCGATCTGATCGGGCGTCGGCATTTTGCCGCCGAGCGGAATGGTCCTAGCCATCTCGATCAACTCTGCTTCGGTGTTGCCGTAGCGAGGCTGCGCGGTGTCAGTCGTGCCAGGCGCGATGGCGTTGACGCGGATGTTGTGCGGCGCGAGCTCGAGTGCCATGGCGCGCGTCATCGAGACCACGCCGCCCTTGCTTGCGCTGTAGTGCACGCCACGCACGGCACCGCGGATTGCCTGCGAGGAGATGTTGATGACCGAGCCGCCGCCCTTGCCGGATGCCATCAGCGCGTTGACGAAGGCAATGGTGGCAAAGCAGCCAGCTTTGAGGTTGATATCGAGAACGTAATCCCAGTCGGCCTCGCGCATTTCAAGCAGCCTCACCCGCGGATAGACGCCGGCGTTGTTGACCAGGATGTCGGACGCACCAAGCACTCGGACGGTATCCGCGACTATTGATTCGATGTCGGCCAGCTGCGCGACATCAGCACGGATCAGATGGGCACGGCGACCGGCTTGGCGGATGCGACCTGCCACCGCTTCAGCCGCCGGCTCGTCATCGAGCCAGGTGAGCGAGACGTCCGCTCCTTCCTTCGCCAGCGCGACCGCAATGGCGGAGCCGATTCCCTGCTGCGCGCCCGTCACCAGCGCAATCCTGCCTGTCAATTTCATGCGCATCTCCCTATTCAGGCCTGACAGATGCATCAATCCGCGCCATCAGCTCGTCCGGCAGCCTGCCAGCCGCTTCGGCAGCGACGCACGCGGCCAACTCCCCGCGGTTCTTAACGCCCAGTACCACTGTGTCGACGTCCAGTGACAGGGCATAGCGATGAGCCAGGACGGCTGGGTCTTCACCGAACTGCGCGCAGAGCCGGCGAAATCCGGTGGCACGAGCGTAGTCGCGAACCTCCGGGTGGTCATCGGGCAACGGCCGGTCGATGGCAGCCGTGAGCGCGCCGGCCTGCACAGCCCGGATGCCCATCACGCCCACGCCGTAACTGTGCGCCGCCGCCATGATCTCGCGCGCCTTTGCCGGTCCGTCGAAGAATTTCAGACCACCCGGCGAATCCAGCAGGTTGGCAATGCACTGTACGGCAGCCGGCGCGGGGGTCTCGTCCAACAGCCGAAGGATGATGTCGGGGTTGCCGATGCCGGTCAGACCCCAGGCGCCGATGATGCCTTCCTCCACCAGCCGCGCGAACAGCGGCCGTACATGGTCGACGAACACGGCATAGGGCGTCATGCGGCTGCCGGCGTCGGGCCAGCCAGCGAGGTAGGCCGCATCAGACACCACATTTGAGTGCAGGAAGAAGAGGTCGAGCCGCGTCAAGCGCAGGCGGTGCAGGCTGGCTTCGATCGAGCGGCGGAGAATGCCTTCAATTTCGGCGGGCGGCGGGTTTCCCAGGCTGCACTTGCTGGTCACTCGGACCTGGCTCGGAAGTCGGCCAGAAAAAGCCTCGCCGACCACCTCCTCGGCCTTGCCGTCGCCATACCGTGGCGCAAGGTCGAGCAGTGTGATTCCCGCCTCGACGGCGGCGTGGACCGTGGCCACGCACTCGTCGAACGTGGTTGCGCCCCACAGCATTCCGAGGCCGCCGCCGCCCAGCGTCAGCGACGAGACCGGCGACAGGTTTCCAAATGCGTGTGTGCGCATGGTCGATCCTCCGGCGAGTGCCTCGAGCCTTCGGTCCGCACACCGCCCCACGCGGTCTGCTGGTCCGGCGAGAGAGGCTGACGGGTTAACCAAGCTGGAGCAACCCCGCCAGGGCAACCCCTGTCCACTCGTCAGAGTGGAGCTTCGGCTTGGCAGATCCGAAGGATCGACCCTACGTTCGCAGCGCTGGCAAAGACGAAACTGACGTTGGGAAGGACAGGGTATGGCAAATGCAATCCGCGTCGGCATGGTCGGGATCACGCCAGACCGAGGCTTCTCTTCCATCGCCCACATGCCGGCGCTGCAAGCGCTACCAGGGTTCGAGGTAATCGCTGTCTGCACCACGCGTCAGGAGACGGCGGAAGCGGCGGCGAAGCATTATGGCGTGCCATTGGCGTTTTCCGATCCTGTTCAGCTCGCACGGCATCCGGACGTCGATCTGATCACCGTCTGCGTGAAGGTACCGGATCATTTTGCTCCTGTCATGGCCGCGATCGATGCTGGCAAGCACGTGTATTCGGAATGGCCGCTCGGTCGCAACACCGCTGAAGCCCAGCAGATGTACGCTGCCGCGCAGCGGAAAGGGATACGCCACGCCGTCGGTTTGCAGGGTCGAGTGTCACCGTCCATCAATTATGTCAGGGACCTTGTCGCCGGCGGCTATGTTGGCAAGCCCTTGTCGGCAACGCTGTTCGTCAATGCACCAAATTGGGGAGCAACGCTTGACCGAGCTTATCAGGCGGACTCCACCAACGGTGCCAACCTGATGACCATTACGGGCGGACACAACCTCGATGCGCTTTGCTACTGTCTGGGCGAGTTCCGTGAGCTGTCAGCATTTGCCGTGAACCAGCGAGATCAAATCCCTTTGGAGGGCACCGGTGAGCTGATCACGAAGGATGTACCGGACCAGCTTATGGTTAGCGGTGTTGTGGGCGACGGCACGGTCGTCAGCGCACAAGTACGCGGCGGCATGAACCGAGGGCACGCATTCCTTTGTGAGATTCACGGGTCCGAGGGGGATCTTGTGCTCGCCGCGACAACCCGCGCTTCGACCCAGCGACAGGAACTGACTGTGCGGGGAGCACGTGGGGCAGCCCACGACCTGGCGGACTTACCGGTGCCGGCTAAATATCGATGGGTGCCGGAGGCTGTGCCACAGGGATCGCCGTATAATGTTGCACAATTGTACGTAAGGCTCGGAGTTGCCATCCGCGGCGGCCCGTCGGATCATCCTGGATTCGAGGCGGGCGTCGTGCGTCATCAGATGCTCGATATGATCATACGGTCTGCTAGCACCGGTCAGAAGCAATTGGGTCGATGACCGACACACGGATCCGGGTCTTGGCCTGTGGGCCGGGACCTCGGCACAAATATCAGTCGCTTAGTCCGCACGAGACCGGAAGCCAGGAGATGTTACGGGATGACGGGAGAACTGCCTGACGCGAACCAGGCCATGCGGCGCTATTGGAACAAGGTCGCCGGACCCCGGTGGGTGGCAGGCCAGGGGTTCAGGGAGCGGCGGAACCAGGAAAGCCTGACCCTGTTGCTGGCGTGCCTGCGGCTGACCGGTGGCGAGAGCGTACTTGAGATCGGCTGCGGCACGGGCGCGGTGACGCTGCCCCTGGCGCAGGCCGTCGGCAACCAGGGCCGCGTTGTCGCCGTTGACATCTCCGAGCCCATGCTCGATGTCGCGCGGCAGCGCCTGGGCGAAAGCGGAATGCACAACGTCACGCTGCTGCTCGGTGATGCGCAGGTGATGCCGCTCGAGGGTTCCGCGTTCGATGTCGCGACCTCGCGCATGGGCGTCATGTTTTTCGCTGACCCTGTAGCGGCGTTCCGCAACATCGGCCGTGCACTGAAGCCAGGCGGCCGTCTCGTCTTCGCTTGCTGGGCGCCGCTCGAGGAGAACCGGCACTGGCTGATCTCTTACGATATCGCGCTGCGTCACCTGGGCGCACCGGCGCTGGAAGATGCCAAGCCCGGCCCATTGGCCTTCGCCGACCCCGACTATGTCCGACGCATTCTCGCCGCGGCTGGCTTTGCCGAGATTGTGATCGAACGGGCGCATCCGACGATCATCGGCGGCACAGCCGAGGAAGAGGCGCGCCAGGCGCAGATGATGGGACCGACGGCACGATTGATCGAGGCGAAGCAGCCATCCGGTGCGACCAGTCAGATCATCGCTGATGAGATTGCCGCGGCGTTTGCCGCGGAAGCCAGCGCCGGTCCGATCCGCCTATCGGCCACGATATTTCTGGTCACTGCGCGCCGCCCGGACAGCCACCAACCGTTGTGATTGTGAGGGAAGAATCCATGACCCTGGAAGTCCGCCGCATCGTGACCGGCCATGGCCCAGCCGGGAAAGCCATCGTCGCATCAGACGAGCGAATGACCGGCACCACCCGCCCAGGCCGCAGCGGTATCGCGCGCTGTGAGATCTGGTCCACCAGGCAGATGCCGGTCGACAACTCGGATACCGCGGCAGCGGAGCAACGGAAGGGTTTCGTGGCCCGGCACAACTTTGTCGGGTCGGGGCAGGGGACGGTTGTGCGGATCACCGAGTTTGCCCCGGGTTCGCCCAAGTTCATGCACCGCACGGAGACGCTCGATTACGCCATCCTGCTGTCCGGTGAGTGCGATCTGGAGCTGGACGACGGTAAGACGGGTGCACCTTGCCCAAGGCGACGTCGTTGTGCAGCGCGGCACCATGCACGCTTGGGTCAACAACGGGACGCAGCCATGCGTGTTCGCCTTCGTGCTGATTGACGCCAAGCCGGTCGAAGCGGGTGGGCAAAGCCTGCGCACACATTATCCGGCCTGAGCACCGGTGCTACATGACGGGCGAGCGTTCTGTGCTAAAAGACCTCTAAAAAACCCCCCTTTTGAGCGAGGGTGCGAGCTGGCAACCGTCATAGCCGGTAAGCGTCGGCTCACCATATGGGACCCATCGAACCGGCGAGACGCCGATCGCGAGCACCGCTGGATCGGTCCGCCGTTGCAGCACGCCTGAGCGAGACTCGTTGGTGATTGTCCCCCCGAACGACGGGTGATCCAACTGGCACAGAGCCACGCGCTGGCGGCCAGAAACTGGTCAATAGGGCTCATGCGCTCTTCGATCAGTGCAAGAAGGCGGCAATTGGAAGCGTGCGTGTTTGATCCTTCACCGATATGCGCCGCGCTTCGGTCACCTCAATCCCGCAACTCCGCGTAGGCCCTCAGTTCCCGCTCGACATCGTAACCGCTGGTCCCCAAGATAATGCCAGTGGCGCCCCTGGCCTCGAGCTGGGTGAGACGTTCGCGCAACTCCTCGCGGGTCCCTGTGAAGGTCATCTGTTTGGCGGCGGACACATCGACGAGCGGGTCGTGGCCGTTTGAAACGTCGAGGTTATGACCGCGGTGAACCGAGAGGTGGCGGACGTTCTCGCCCACGCGTTCGACACTCGCCAGCCACGCTTCGCCGCTCGGCAGTTGCTTCACACTTTCCGGATCGGTCGTGTACCTATGGTGATAGGCAAGCGCGATGAGCGGTTTGAGGGCGGTCGAGGCGCGCAGCGATGTGACGTCCTCGCCATCATCGAGGACCGTGCCGTTGGTCGACACAAGGCAGGTCTGGAACCCTTCGGCCGGACCGCCGAGGGAAATCAGGCCGTCGGTAATCTCTCTGGCGAGCGCGCGCGCCTTAGGGCCTTGGCCTGCCATGTAGACTGGCACGTTGATCGGACGGTCAGGCAACCAGCCGTCCGACGCGAGGATCTGGGCAAGACCGCCGTCGATGTCGGCAACATCGCCGCGCAGCAATGCCTTAACCTGCCCGATATACCTACGCATGCTCGCGAGGCTCAACGGCTTCTGGCCCATCCCCGCACGGCCCGTAAAGCCGGTGCCGAACCCGACCATCAGGCGTCCCGGCGCGATCTGCTCGAGCGTCCCGATCGCCGAAGCCTGAGCCATCGGATGGCGATAGCTCGGGATCAGCACGGAGGGGCCAAATTTGATACCGCTCGTCTTTTCGGCAATGCGCGCGAGAGTGACCCATATGTCGTGGCCGAAGGCGGGAACCTCGGGGCACCAGACTGCTCGAAAGCCGAGGTCTTCTGCAAGAAGCGCGTATTTGACGGTTCGCGGACCGGGCGGCAGGCGAAAATCATAGGTTAGCACGGGGCGCTCCAGGGATAACTGTCTTTAAGGAGAGCATTACGATGTGTGGGGTGGTCAAGCCACTGCGCGAACGTCACCGCGCACGCATTCCTGCCTATGCGGCCCGGAAGGATCCGCCGCCGTCATGTTTGACGCTGCTCGCCGATTATCCGCATACTCACTCTACGTTGCGGACAACGAAGCCGCCAAAGCATCGGGAGATACCGTCCACTACGATATGCCCCAGCGGGAGATGATCACGGCATGCGCCATCGGCGCTACCTGCAGCTGCTCGACCAGACAATCGCGAATGTGACGCTGCCCTATATGCAGGGTCGTTTCTCTTCGATCACTGCGGTCTGAGGACTAAAGCATCTTCACCCTGACTGGAAATAGCCGGCGTTTCGGAAGTAGTTCGCGCATTCGGCTGGGGTGAAGTGTTGGATGAGCCTGCTGGCAGCATGCCACAGCGCATCGACAGTTCGCGCCGCGCGGGCCCTCAGCAAGGCCTTCAGCTTCGCGAACACCTGTTCGATCGGATTGAGGTCGGGGCTGTAGGCTGGCAACAGCCGCACACTGGCACCGGCGGCTTCGATCGCCTCACGTCCACCGACGACCTTGTGCGAGCCAAGATTGTCCATGATGACGATGTCGCCTGCTGTCAGGTTGGGCACCAGCACCTGCTTGACATAGGCCAGGAACAGTTCGCCGTTGATGGCGCCGTCGAACACGCAGGGCGCGACGAGGCCGTCCTGGCGTAGGCCGGCGAGGAAGGTTGTGGTGCGCCAGCGTCCATGGGGCACCGCGCCCATCACCCGCTTGCCGCGTTCCGCCCGGCCCATCGGCCGCGTCATGTTGGTCTTGATCCAGGTTTCGTCGATGAAGATCAGCTTGGCAGGATCCAGCTCTGGCTGGCTGTCACGCCATTCGCTGCGTGCTGCGGCGATATCAGCACGGTCCTGCTCCGTGGCACGAAGCGTCTTTTTGTGCGTGTCAGGCCGAGCAAGGCCAGTGTCTCGCAGATCAAGCCGCTGCTGGCTGAGACGTGGTGCGTCTGCCGCAGCCAACGCTGCAACTCGCCGATGGTCGCGTCCGGATGATCCTGCACCCGAGCGCGGATCGAGTCATAGAACGGGGCGAGCTTGAGCTGCATCTGGCAGCGCTGCGGCCGGGCCGCGGTCTCGCCGGTGAGGCGCCGTCGGCTCAGAACCTTCGATACATAGGACACGGTGACGCGCACAGCGTTGCGATCTCGCCAACCGCCTCTCCGTCGTCCGCCTCCGCAAATACTCGTTCACGCAGGTCCTGCGAATACGACTTCCCCCGCCGCCACAACATGGTGCCTCCGGTCAAACCAACCGGAGACCCACGAATCACACATCG
>DATBKQ010000192.1:0-2193 GCA_036555825.1 Acetobacteraceae bacterium
GCGTGCTGAACGACGGCTTCACCCTGATCGGCATCAACGCCTTCACCTTCAACATCATCCTGGGCGCCGCGATCCTGGCGGCGATGCTGTTCAACATCCACGTGACGCGCCTGGCGCGTCTGGGCGAGAGGCGATGAGCGAGACGCTGCGTGCCGAGACCATCGTCAAGCGGTTCGGTGCCGTCACCGCGCTCGATGGCGTGTCGCTGGCCCTGCGGCAGGGCGAAATCCTCGGCATCCTCGGCGATAACGGCGCCGGCAAATCAACGCTGATGAAGATCCTCACCGGCTACCAGGCACCGACCAGCGGCCGGCTGTTCGTAGCCAGCCGCGAGGTCGCGCTGCGTTCGGTCGACCATGCGCGCTCGCTCGGCATCGAGTGCGTCTACCAGGACCTCGCGTTGGCCAACTCGCTCAGCGTGTACCACAACATGTTCCTGAACCGGGAGATCGTGTACCGCGGTCCGGTCCGGCTGCTGAACCACCGTGCCATGCGGCGGCGCGCCGCGGCGTTCCTGGAACAGATCGGCGTGCACATCCCCTCGGTCGATGTCGCGGTGGAACGCCTCTCCGGCGGCCAGCGGCAGGCGGTCGCCGTGGCGCGCGCGGTGAATTCCGAGGCACGCATCCTGCTGCTGGACGAACCGCTGGCGGCGATGGGGGCGCGCGAGGCCGGGCTGATCATCGATCTGCTCATGCGGCTGAAACGCGAGGGCCGTATCTCGATCGCGATGATCATGCACAACTATGCACAGACGCTCGACATTGCCGACCGCATCGTGCTGATGCAGCATGGCCAGATCACCTACGAGCGGGATGCGGCCGCCACCTCGGTCGAGGAACTGATGGACATCGTGCGGCGCGAGTACCGGGCAATGCGGACCACATCATGACCGACACCCTCGCCGTCACCCGCGCCGACGCGGTGCTGGAGATCCGCCTGAACCGGCCGGAGAAGAAGAACGCGCTCACCCGTGCCATGTACGAGGCGATGGCCGATGCCTTCACCCGGGTCGATGCCGACCCGACGCTGCGGGTGGCCCTGCTGACCGGCACCGGTGACACCTTCACCTCCGGCAATGACATCGCCGATTTCCAGGCGCGCGCCGCCGGCAAGCGGGAAAGCTCCGCCTCGCGCTTCCTGCCCACCATCTCCAGCATGCAGAAGCCGCTGATCGCGGCGGTGAATGGCGCGGCGATCGGCGTCGGCACCACGATGCTGATGCACTGCGACCTGATCGTCGCCGCCCGGTCGGCGCGGTTCGTGATGCCGTTCACCAGCCTAGGCCTGGTGCCCGAGGCCGGCAGTTCGCTGCTGTTCCCTCGCCTGCTCGGCCACCAGCGTGCCAGCGCCCTGCTGCTGCTGGGCGAACCGATGGATGCCACGACGGCGCACCAATGGGGGTTCGTCAATCGCGTGGTGGACGAGACCGCGCTGCTGCCGACGGCGCGCGACATGGCACGCCGGCTCGCCGCGCTCCCGCCGCAGGCGGTGCGCCTCACCAAGCGGCTGATGCGGCAGGGGGCCGCCGAGCTTCAGCCTCGGATCGACGAGGAACTGGCGTTGTTCCGCGAGCGCGTCGCCTCACCCGAGGCCGCCGAGGCGTTTCGCGCCTTCATGGAAAAGCGCAAGCCGGATTTCTCTCGCTTTTCGTAGCGTCCACGGCCGCTCACCCGTCCGTTACGTCCGTGGCGACTTGAACAGGCAAAGGATGCGCGGACCGTCCGGCGCACCATCGGTCCAGTGATCGCGCTGAATGCAGGTGACGTAGTCTCCGGTGGGATTGTCGATCCGGTCCGACACCGCCTCCACCGGCACGATCACCCAGCGGTCACCGTAGAACACCTGATAGTGGCTGCCGTCTGCGCGGACAGGGTAATGGCGGCAGTCGGCAATGTCGCAACAGGCGTATCCGGTGCCGGGTTGCCGCAGGCTGCGAAACCAGGGCGCCAGCGTTGGATCGGCGCCTTGCGGAGGCGCCGCGACGGCTGGCGCGGCCATGACCAGGCACGCGCCGACGATTAACCGCTCGATCCTCATGTCTGGCAAACCGCCTCGAAAACTTGTCCTTTACGCTATTCCGGACGTTCCAGACAGGCAACATATCACTTCGGCGCAGCATTCGGGTGGCATTTGGCCCACGGCCGCGCACCGCGTAACCTCGCCCGCCTCAGGGAGACCGACGCATGCGGT
>DATBKQ010000193.1:0-8501 GCA_036555825.1 Acetobacteraceae bacterium
CCTGAGTGGGTAGAAACCACGGATAACACGGATGAACACGGATGTTGTCAGGCGGGTCACCGCGGCATCGCGTCATCCGATCTGTCCGAGTTATCCGTGGTTTCATACATAATCAGCCGTAGGCGCGCGTGATCCCGCATCGGCTACATCGGCGGCGCAACAACGATCGTTCTGTTGATACAAGATCAATGCGGGGTTCCAGCCCCGCCAGCCGGCCCGCTATCGGGACCGTGGTGAGGAGGAAGTTCAAGCCGGCTGCAGCATGCCACGGTTCGCCTGCCAGCTCCGACGATTTCCAAGTTTGACAGTTTCGAGCGAGACCTGCCCAAAGTCGAGGCGGCACTGTTGGGCGCAGTAAGGCTGTGGCGGCTCTATCTTGGGAACGCGCCGAATTTGATGCAATCCTTGAACCAGCTCGGTTCTCGGCATGAAGCCTGCTGCGCAGCGAGAATCTCGCTTCGCGGCGAGCTGACCTTCAATGGAGCACGATGTCGTGCCGATCAACTTCGCCTGCCGAATGTCATCGTGCACCGGGCGGACGGGACGCGCATCGGCATGAGCGACGCGGCGTCGCCCTGGTCGGGCGCGGTCGCGCGAGGGTAGTGCGGACCTGAGTGGGTAGAAACCACGGATAACACGGATGAACACGGATGTTGTCAGGCGGGTCACCGCAGCATCGCGTCATCCGATCTGTCCGTGTTACCCGTGTTATCCGGTGGTTCCGTATAATGGTCAGCCGCAGGTGCGGCGCCGCATTCGATCGCAATTGATGATCACGCTGCGGCCGGTCAGTCGAGCCACTGCGACACCCTCTCCCAGCGCTTCGCGCCGACCTCTTCCGCGAGCGGGAGAGGTGTTCTCGCTAGGCGTTCTCCTTGCACCAGCGCGCCACCTGTTCGTGGGTGGCGAACCAGCACTTGCCGCGCGCCTTCATGTGCTTGATCAGCCGCTCCAGCACCGGCATGCGCGAGCGATGGCCGGTGATGTGCGGATGCATGGTGAGCAGGAACAGCCCGCCTTCGTCCCAAGCGCCGTCGAACTCGGCGGTGAAGATCTCCTCCACGGCGGACGGCGGCGTATAGGGCCTGAGCGCCGAGAAGCGGACGAAGTTGTAGTACACCGCATCGTCGCGGATCCATTCCGGCGGCAGCTCGACGATGCCGGTCGGCTGGTCCGCGTCGATGATCTCGTACGGATCGTCGTCCGCCATCAGCGAGCTGTCGTACAGCAGGCCGAGTTCGCGGACGATGTCGAGCGTGTTGACCGAGAAGTCCCAGCTCGCGGTGCGCATACCCACCGGAGTGCGGCCGGCGAGCCGCCCCAGCGTCTCGGCGGCGCGGAAGGTCAGGTCGCGCTCCGCCTCGCGCGGCAGGCTGGTGTTCGCTTCATGAATCCAGGAGTGGATGCCGATCTCGTGGCCGTCACCGGCGATCGCGCGCACCTCCTCGGGGTGCAGCAGCGCCGAGACAGCGGGATAGAAGAAGCTCGCCGGAACCGACTCGCGCTCCAGCAGGCGGCGGATGCGCGGCGTGGCCTGGCGGTTGCCGTACTGGCCCTGGCTGATCCGCATCGGGCTTTCGTCGCCGTCGCGCAGCGGGATGGTTTCGTGGTCCGCGTCGAAGCTGATCGCAACGGCGCAGCGGGCGCCGTCGGGCCAGGCCTTCGGCTTCAGGCTGCGGCCGGCGCGGGCGCGGCCGACAATGTTCCGCCATGTCGGTTCCGGCCATTGCCAGGGCTGCTGTTGCGACTGCGCCTGATCGTTCATGCGGGCCTCCTCCGCCTGTGGTGCTGGATGGGATATTGCCTGAGTGTAGCCTGGCAATCTCCGCTCTGGCAGACTCCCGTGGTCATGCCGCGCAGCATCGAGAGCCGGAGCTCCTGGGTGGTCGCCATCGTGGCCCTGGCGGTGCTCACGGTCTCCTACGGCGCGCCGCTGGTCACCGTGGTGGCGATGAAGCCGATCGCGGAGGAGTTCGGCACTGCGCGTTCGGCGCCCGCGCTGGCCGTCTCGCTCACCTATGTCGGCTCCGGCCTGGGCGGCATCCTGATGGGCTGGATCGCCGGGCGCATCGGCATACGGCGGGTGGTCGCCGGCTGCGGCACGATGCTGGCGGCCGGGTTGGCGATGGCGTCGTTCGGCGGCCTGTGGGCGCTCTACGTATGCAATCTGCTGCTGGTCGGACTGCTGGGCGCGGCCGGGATGTTCTCGCCGGTCATGGCCTATCTGACGCGGTGGTTCGACGACCACCGCGGGTCCGCTGTCGCGCTGGTGTCCTCTGGCCAGTACGTGGCAGGCGCGCTGTGGCCGATGTTACTGCAGGTGGCGATCCGCAGGCTGGGCTGGCGCCATACCATGCTGCTGTACTCGGTGTTGGTGGTGGCAACGATCGTGCCGCTGGCAACGCTGTTCTTCCGTGCGCCGCCGGAGGCAGCTTCGGTCGGCGTGGCGCGGGCCAGAGCCGGTTCGCGCGCGCCGGTGCTGGGCCTGCCACCGAACCTGGTCACGGGCTTGTTGGCGCTGGCGATCTTCTGCTGTTGCACGACGATGGCAATGCCGCTGTCGCATATGGTGGCGTTCTGCAGCGACATCGGTATCGGACCGGCGCACGGTGCGGCGATGCTGTCGATGCAACTGGCGATCGGCTTCGTGGCGCAGCAGATGTGGGGCTGGCTGGCGGACCGTCTGGGCGGGCTGCCCACCATCCTGTGCGCCTCGGCCAGCATGGCGCTTGCCATGATGGGCTTCCTGATGACGCAGGACGAGGTAGGGCTGTTCTCGGTCTCGGCAGTGTTCGGCCTGGCGTTCGGGGGCCTGATCCCGGGCTATATCGTGACCGTGCGGGCGCTGTTCCCGGTCGAGGAGGTGAGCTGGCGCATCCCTGTCGTGCTGTTCCCGGGGGCATTGGGCATGGCGGCGGGTGGCTGGCTCGCGGGGGCGATGTACGACGCTTACGGTTTCTATGCGCCGGCGTTCGCCGCGGGGATCGGGTTCAACCTGCTGAACGTGGCGGTGATCCTACCGCTGGTGCTCCGGCAAAGAGGGTTTCACCCAGCCACCGCCGGGTGAGCCGCACTCACCCTGCCACGGACGGCGCATAGCCGGGATGGCTCTTGATGGCGGCGATGAGATCCCGCGCCTGCTCTCGCGTCACCTTCTGGCCTGGCGTGGTGTGCAGGCTCAGGCGGGCCTCGATCTCGCTCGCGGCGCCATAGATCCTGGCGGCCGCGTCCGGCGCGGTGACGTGGCGGCCGAGGCCGCCGGCGCGGAACCAGACGGTTTCGCCGAGATAGGCCACGGCCTCGTCGATCTCGTCGGGCGGGCGCTTGCCCTCGAGGTCGAAGGCAGCGTGGATCGATTCATGAACGATCTGCGACCGCCAGTTATCGTCGGGTGGAGAGCTATGCTCGCGCAGGGTGAAATGCCGGTTGGCGCCGACCGTATAGGCGGCGGCGAAGTTCGGTCCGGTGTCGCCGACCTCCACCTTGATGCGCCCGCCGGCCACCGCCGCACCGACACTGTTCAGCCTGGCGCCGGACATGGCGTAGCCGTCGAGCGAGAAATCGACCGCCTTCAGCCGGCGTTTTGCGTACTCGTCGGAAGGATTGAGGGTTTCAGCGATGAGCCCCATCAACCGCACCGACGGCAGCTTCGGCACGATGCAAACCCACGGCATACCCATGAACAATCCCCCCTGCGGCCGGCCTGTATGTCACAGCATGGCGCGTTCCTGCAGAGCGAATTGACCGGGGGATTTTCCGGCGAGGTTCAGTGGATCTGCACCGGCAGCTCGCGAATGCCGTGGATCAGGTTCGAGCGCAGGTACTTGGGCTTGTCCATCACCTCGATCTCGAAGTCGCGCTTCAGGATCTCTTCCCAGAGAATGCGCAACTGCAATTCGGCAAGCCGGTTGCCGACGCAGCGATGCACGCCGAAGCCGAACGAGATGTGCTCGCGCGCGCGCGGCCGATCGACGATCAGTTCATGCGGGTTCTTGATCGCGTCCTCGTCGCGATTGCCGGAGACGAACCACATCGCCACCTTGTCGCCCTTGCGGATGGTCTTGCCGCCGAGTTCGAAGTCTGCCAGCGCGGTGCGCCGCAGGTGCAGCACCGGCGTGTGCCAGCGGATGATCTCGGAGATCGCACTGGGCACCAGGTCCGGATTCTCACGCAGCTTGCGGTAGGCGTCGGGATATTTCGAGAAGCCCCAGACGCCGCCGGACATCGAATTCCGCGTGGTGTCGTTGCCGCCGACAATCAGCAGGCTGCAGTTGGCCAGCAGTTCGCGAAAGTCCATGTTCCGCGTGGCATCGGCGCGCGCCATCATCGAGATCAGGTCGTAACGCGGCGCGTTGGAGGCGGCGCGTTCGTCCCACAGCGCCTTCATCGCGCTGGCCATCTTCTGCAACTCTGCATAGCGCTCGGCTTCCGAGTGCACCGGCGCATCCGGTGTATCCACGTGGCAGACGGTGACGTCGGACCAGAACATCAGGCGATGGCGATCCTCCAGCGGCCAGTCGAACAACGTCGACAGCATGCGCGAGGTGAGCTCGATCGAGACGTGCTTCACCCAATCGAACGTCTCATTGCGCGGCAGGTTGTCGAGCACGGCGATGGTGCGTTCGCGCACCTGGCCTTCCATGCGGGCCAGGTTGCCGGGCGCCACCACGGGGCTGACCGCCTTGCGGCGTTCGCCGTGATCGGGCTCGTCCATCTGGATGAAGCTGGGACGTTCGTAGCCCTGCACCTGGTCTTCCAGCCTGACGCCGCCCAGGTCCCAGCGCGAGGAAAAAACCTGGTTGTTGACGGCGATCGCCATGATGTCCTTGTAGCGGGTCACCGACCAATAGGGGCCAAAGTGGCTGTCGGGGCAGAAGTGCACCGGGTCCTCGCGGCGCAGCCGTTCGAAGTAAGGCTGGTAGATGTCGTTCTGGTAGAGTTCCGGGACGCTGACATCGATCTGGTCGATCGGCATCGAATAGGCGTCTTCGCGCGAGTCGAGACTCACTTGAGCGTCCATTGGCGTCCTCCTCTGTACCAGGCTTTGCTGGCTGATGGTTCAGGCCCGTGGCGGGCTAGTATCGACATTGCATGAAAGTCGATACGTCGCCGCTTGTTCAAGTATCCGATTCACCCGGCGGAGCGTGGCCGCAAAGGACTCACGCTCCTCTGCGATCGGATACTAGTGCTGTCCCTCCGGCATGCGTACGACGAGTCCCGCGAGTTCCTCGCGCATTCTGATCTGGCACGACAGCCTTGAATCCGGCTGGGTCACCGCGGCGAAGCCCAGCATGGCGGCTTCCTGGGAGCCGGTTTCAGGCAGACCGGTCTTGTCGCGCCAGGCGGCGTCGACATAGACGTGGCAGGTGGCACAGGCGCATTCGCCGCCGCAGTCGGCATCGATGCCGGGCACGTTGTTGTCCACGGCGCCGCGCATCACCGAGGTGCCAACCGGCACCTCCACGCAATGAGCGGTGCCGTCGAATTCGATGTAGGTCACTTCCGGCATGCTGCCTCCCTGGGGCGCGTGAGCCGTTGCATGGACCGTGCGTTGTTAGCCGACTGGTAGCATGGCATACCGGCCGGAAGGAAGTGCCTCCTGTCAAGCGGGGTCGGGGATGCAGCAGCGTCGCGTGAACGGCTACGACATGGCGTATATCGAGCTGGGGAACGGAGCGCCGCTGGTCTGCGTGCACGGCACGCTGGGGGATTTTCGTGTCTGGTCGCCGGTGCTGGGGCCGTTGTCGCGGCGGCATCGCATGATCTCGCTCAGCCTGCGGCACTTCTTTCCGGAACACTGGGACGGTGTCGGTTCGGACTACACCATCGCGCAGCATGTGGCCGACGTGATCGGCTTCATCGAGGTGCTGGATGTCGGGCCGGTGGACCTGATGGGGCACTCGCGCGGTGGGCACATCGCGTTCCGCGTCGCGCAGCAGCGGCCGGACCTGCTGCGCCGGCTGGTGCTGGCGGAGCCTGGCGGCGATGTGGATGCATCGCTGGCGCCGCCCGGCGCACCGCCGCCCGCGGCATCCCTGGGCACGCGCTACCTCGCCGCCGCCGATCGCATCCGCGCCGGCGACATCGAAGGCGGGCTGACGATCTTCTGCGACATCGTCGGCCTGGCCTGGGCGAATGTGCCGGCCACGGTGCGGCAGACCTGGCGGGACAACGCGCGCACGCTGCTGGGGCAGATCAACGAGCAGCGCCAGCCGTTCTCGCGCGGCGAGGCCGAGGCGATCCGGGTGCCGACGCTGTTCGTGGGCGGAGGCGACACGCCAGGCCAGTTGCCGGCGGTGCTGCGCGCCCTGGCGGGGCATGTGCGGGGCTCGCGCACCGAGATCATCCCGAACGCGCGGCACTTCATGTTCGAGGACGATCCGGCGGCGTACTGCGCGGCGGTGCTGGGGTTTTTGGGGTAGCACCCCCTCCCCAACCCTCCCCGCTTCGTGGGAGAGGGAGTGTGTTGCTCAGCGCGCTGCCTCGAGGATCGAGACGTAATTTGCGACCGCGGCGCCGCCCATGTTGAACACGCCGGCGATGTCCGCCTTCGGCAACTGCATGGTTCCGGCCTGGCCTGTGAGCTGCATCGCGGTGATGGCGTGCATCGATACGCCGGTGGCGCCGATCGGATGGCCTTTGGCCTTCAGGCCGCCCGAGGGATTCACCGGCAGCCTGCCGTCCTTCGCGGTCCAGCCGTCCAGCACCGCGCGCGCGCCCTGACCGGGCTGGGTCAGGCCCATCGCCTCGTATTCCAGCAGTTCGGCGATGGTGAAGCAGTCGTGCGATTCGACGAATGAGAGGTCGTGCAGCTTCACGCCCGCGGTGTCGAGCGCGCGACGCCATGCGTGGGCGGCGCCCTCAAAGCCGGTGATGTCGCGTTTGCTGATCGGCAGGAAATCGTTCACCTGCACCGCGGCGCGGAAGCGCACGGCCTTGCCCATGCCGCGGGCGGTCTCTTCGTCGGTCAGCACCAGGGCGGCGGCGCCGTCCGAGACCAGCGAGCAGTCGGTCCGCTTCAGCGGCGGCGCGACGTAGGGGTTCTTGTCGCTGACGGTGCGGCAGAAGTCGTAACCCAGGTCCTTGCGCATCTGCGCATACGGGTTGTCGACGCCGTTCTTGTGGTTCTTCGCCGCGATCGCCGCGAGCGCGTCCGACTGGTCGCCATAGCGCTGGAAGTAACGTTCGGCGATGCGGCCGAACACGCCGGCGAAGCCGGCGGGAATATCGCCTTCCTCCTTCTGGTAGCAGGCGCGCAGCAGGTTGTCGCCGACCTGCGGGCCCGGTGTCGCGGTCATCTTCTCCACGCCGATCACCAGCGCGAAGCGGCCGCGGCCGGCGGCGAGGAAGTCGCGCGCGCCGTGTACCGCGGCGGAGCCCGACGCGCAGGCGTTCTCGAACCGGGTGATCGGGCGGAAACGCAGCTCCGGCACGTGCTGCAGCACGAGCGAGGCGGGGAAGTCCTGCGGGGAAAAACCGTTGTTGAACAGGCTGACGAAGCTTGCGTCGATATCGGTGGCAGGAACTCCCGCATCGTCGATCGCCGCGCGCGCGACGCGGCCGATCAGCGCCTCGATATCGGGATCCTCCAGCTTGCCGAACGGGGAGTGTGCCCAGCCGACGATGCAGGCTTCGGTCATGTGCGGTCTCCTGATCTGTGGGTGGATTTTAGCCGAGTGGGGCGTGGTTGGCGAACCGCGGGCGGCCTGATGCTATGCTGCGGGGCGAATCCGAGGCGGAGGGAAACGCGATGAGGCCTGCACTGCTGGCGCTGCTGACCGGGCTGGTGCTTTGCCAGGCGACGGCGACGAATGCGCAACAGCCGACCCAGGCACAGGCCAATGCGATCCGGCAGTCGTGCCGCGGCGACTATGAGGCGCACTGCGCCAGCGTTCCGACCGGCGGCAACGCGTCGCTGCTGTGCCTGCGGGAGAACATGGCGAGCCTGTCGCCTGCCTGCCAGTCGGCGGTTGGCGCGACCGAAGGCGGGACGGCGGCACCCGCGGCCGGAGCTGCGGCACCTTCGGCAGCGCCGATGGGGCCGCGCGAGCAGACAATGACGATGCGCCGGGCCTGCGGCGGCGACTTCCGCCGTTACTGCCAGGGAGTCGCGCTGGGCGGCGGCCGGGCGCTAGGCTGCCTGGCCGACCATCGGGAGAGCCTGTCGCCGCCGTGCCGCGAGGCCCTGGCATCGGCGCGTGGGCGATAATTTTCCGCCGGGTGGGACTGAATCTCCTGTCATCGGAACAGCAGCGGGTGGTGCGACACCTGCGCGTGCGAGTCGAGGAAGATCAGGTTGTTCTGTGTGATCTGACCGGCAGCGACCCCAGACAGCGTGATGCTGTTTCCATCGAAACCGACGGTCGCACCACCCGGCGTGTTCCGCACGGTTGCCGGCAGCAGATCGGCGGCATCCACGTGGAACTCGATCCGCTCCATTCTTGGGTTGAAGTCGGTGATGGTGTCCACGTGCCCGGTACCGTCGAACACGAACAGGTCGG
>DATBKQ010000194.1:0-3310 GCA_036555825.1 Acetobacteraceae bacterium
GTCGGGTCCATTGGAGCCATACAGCGTGGTGCGTCCGGGCACGCCGGTGGTGGCGAGATTGATGACCTGTTGGCGGGTGAGCGTGGTGCCGTCGGCGAAGGTCACCGAAGCCACGCCGTAGGCATAGGTGCCGCTTGCCGAGCTGTTCAGCATGCCGTCGAGCTTGATCTGGTCGCCGGCGATGCCGTCGGTCAGGAACAGGTTGCCGGCGCTGTCGCTGGTGGAGACGAGCTGCGACGGTGCGATGCCCGGGCCGAGCCGCAGCGTGGCGGTGGTGCTGGTGTAGATTCCGGTGTTCTCGTTGATCTCCAGCGCGCCGTAACCTGGATTGTAGATGAAGGTGTCGGCGCCGCGATTGCCTTGCAGGTAGTCCTGCGTGCCGGCCGGCGCGCCCCTGCCGTCCATCATGTCGGCGTCGGGGGTGCCGTACAGGATATCGGGACCAGGGGTGCCGGTGTCGGCCAGCGTCAGGATCTGCTGGCGGGTCCAGGTGGTGCCGTCGGCGAAGCTGACGGACTGCACGCCACTGCCGGCCCATAGCATCTCGTTGTCGAGCTTGACGCGGTCGCCGGTGGTGCCGTCCGTGAGGTAGATGTTGCCTGCACTGTCGGCGGTCACCGTCACCTGCGCGGCAGTAATGCCTGGGCCGAAGGACAGCGCGTTGCTGGGCGCCTCGCTGTAGTCAATTTCGTCGACTTCAAGCTGGCCGTCGCCGGCGTTATAGATGATGGTATTGCCGAGCGTTGCCGGGTCGACCGAATCCTCGCCGTGGATTTGGATCAGCTCGATCTGGCTGCCGGCATAGATTGTCGCCTCGTGGGTTGGGCCGGTCAGGTCGAACCTGCCGGATGTTCCAGCGGCGGCCTGCATGCCGGCGAGCAACGCACTCGCCAAAGCGGTGACGGAATCGGAAGTCAGTGACTGGAGCGAAGCCAGGTATGAGTCTGCGTCGATATTCGCATCGACCCTGAAGGCATCGGCGACCCTGAGCGCCAGGCCCCACTCGGCCTCGTTACCCGCCGAGAGATCGCCGAGGCGCTGCATGAGGCTCGTTATCGAGCCTGCGAACGTCGAGGCCGGCAGGATGGCGTCGAAGTCCGGGTCGTAGGTGAACTCGGCCAGCGAATAGCCGGACTGCAGCAGCAACCGTGCCGCCGTGGCATCCAGGGCGGTGTTCCAGGCCTGGCGAAGGTCGATCGCCGACTGCCAGCGGGGATTGGCAGGCTGACCGACGAGATCCGGAATATAGGTCGGGTCGTAAAAGGCCACGCCGGTGTAGCGTTCGAGAAAGCTCAGCTCGCGCGCATCGAATTCACTGCCCCGGCTGGCGGGATCGATGGCGGCTACGTCGGCCCATTCCAGCATGATGTTGCCGACGTCGCTAAGAATCTGTGCAGGCTGCTCCGCGGTATCCGCCTGAACGAACGACTGGGCAAGACCGAGAAGTGTTGGATCACCGGCCATTGTCGCCCTCAGGCCGGCGAGGCTGCCGGAGCCGGGCACTTCCGGCAGTGCGGCAACGGCCGGAGTAAGCGCGGGTACTGCATCCGGCTTGGTGTAGATCAGGCTGTTATTGAACCACACATCGGCGATGGTGCGTTGCGTGCCGTCGCTCAGTGTGTACGAAGCGGTGAGGTTGATCGAGTTGCCGGCTACGCTTTGGTCGGTCGCGACCGGTTGCAAGCTGATAGAAACGATGCCGAGTTGGGACAGGCTGAACAGCTCGTCCGGATCGACCGCACCATTGCCGTTTGCGTCGGCCCAGACGGCGAGTTCGTTGGAATAGAGCTGGCCCGTCACCGGATCGGTCAGCGATGTTGCGGCAGAAAACGCCGTTGCACCCGGCTGCGCCAAGGCCGCGAGCGCTGCGAAACCGTTTGCTGCACCTCCGGCGGTGCCGAACAACTGCAGGCCGCTGGAGATTGGGCCGCCACTCGGGTCAAGCGCCAGCAAGCCTGTGCCCTTGCCGATCCAGCCGATCTTGTGGGCGAACCCGCTGTCGGACAGATCGAAGTAGGGGGACAAAGACGACAGTGGCGTGAGGTTGACGCCAAGGCCTGTCAGGTCGAGCACCAGCGGGCTGATCTGAGTATTGCTGTTGGCGATATCGGCTGCGGCTACTCCAGGGGCTCCGTGCCCGGTAAGCGCGCCGGCGACCTCGCCAAGGAAGTTCGACAGGGCGTCGGCCAGGCCATGCACAAGGCCCGGACCATTGGCAAAACCGGCGATGGCTCCTGCCACGGCGCCGGCCAGCGCACCGGCCGCTGCCCCGATTGCCGCACCGGGTGGACCGAAGACACCGCCGACACTGCCACCGATGAACGCGCCCTCAGCCGTGCCGATATCCGCGCCCACCACGCCGCCTGCCGCGGCAGCGGCAAGGTCCGTCATGGTCTGCGCCGCACCGGCATAGTCGCCGGCGTCGACCTGGCCGATTGCCTTCTGCAACGCCTGGTAAGCTGCGTATGCCAGGCCGGCGTAGCCGATCACGGTGAGCGCGGCGCCTGCCGCCCCAATGGCAGCGATCGTCGACTCCGCTACGCCTGCGCCCTCTGCGACCGGTGCAAAACCGGACGCGGCGCTCTCGGCAGCTGCAACGGGGTCGTTACCGGCGGGAACCTGTGCCACGTCTGTCGGATCGACAACTGTTTGCCCAGCACCAGGCACAGTTGACTGTGGAATGTCCGTAAACGTGTTGCTCGTGCTGTCGAAGATCGGTTTTAGGCCAAGATCTGCGTCCGTAGGGAACAGATCTTGGCCAGGCGCGGTCGGCGCACCTCTGACCATGCCATCTCTGATCGCAGCAAGATTGTTATCGGTTAATACCAACCCCTGCTGAGGGAGACTCATCGAGGGGATTCCCCGACGCGGTGTTGATCTGATTCAAGGCTGGCGAACGGAGGAGGTTCGCCATGGGGAAGCCGGTGCCGCCAAGAGCGGACTATGACGCGACAGGACTGCGTCGGATTGCGCGAGAGAGCGAGGATGCCGGCCAGGTTCGGCGGCTACTGGCGCTTGCGGTGATCTATGACGGCGGCAGCCGGACACAGGCGGCCGAGGTCGGCGGGGTCACCCTGCAGGTGGTGCGCGACTGGGTGCTGCGGTTCAACGCGCATGGCCCTGCGGGGCTGATCGACCGCAAGGCGCCGGGACAACCGTCACGTCTGAACGACGAGCACCGTGCCGCGCTGGTGGCGATGATCGAGAACGGCCCGATCCCTGCCGTGCACGGAGTGGTGCGCTGGCGGATCATCGACCTGCGCCAGTCGCTGTGGGACGAGTATCAGGTGAGCGTATCGAAGCAGACGCT
>DATBKQ010000195.1:0-2067 GCA_036555825.1 Acetobacteraceae bacterium
ATCTCGGCGTGCGCTCGCTAATCATCGCCGGCGTGCTGACCGACCAGTGCACCGATTCCGCGGTGCGCGACGCCTGCGATCTCGGCTACCTGGTCACTGTCCCCACCGACGCCTGCGCGACGCTGAGCGCGGAACGCCACGGATGGTCGCTGCGCAACAACCGTGGCTATTGCCGCCAGGTCACCACGGATGCGCTGGTGCGGGAGATCGTGTCATTGGGAGGAGCGTAAGCGACGAAGCAATTCGCGCCGTAATAGCATGTCGGCTGAGCTGCCATCAGTTAACCGCCGAACGTCCGCTTCGCCAGCTCGATCAGCGCACGCAGATACGCCTCGCCATCCGCCGGCGCGCGGTCCACACCGATGCGCGCCCGGTAATCGTTCGCCATGTCGGCGAAATCGGCGATGTCGTCCGACTCGCTGAGCCAGTTGCAGATCGCCGTATATTCGCGGAACACCGGCGTCCCAGGCAGACGCCGCACCTCTTCCGCCAGTCTTTCCAGCAACGCCGCGGCATCCCGGCTCACGGTGTCGGACGCATCCGCATCCACCTTGCGCCTCCGGCACTCGGCAACGCGCACCAGTTCGTCCGCCTCCTCCATCACGCCTCGCGTCGCGAGAACGCGGTCTCCTGGCTGGTGATGAATTCCAGCAGGCACGCCCTGCCCTCCTGCGTTTGCTGCCGCGCCCGCAGAATGGCTTCGTCGATTTGCGACGGGTCCTCGACCCGCTCGCTCCACCCGCCGAGATCGCGCGCCAGGTTCGCATAGCTGCCGCCCAGGTCGCGCGCGTTGTGCTTCTCGTGCGACAGCTTCATGTGCGGTATCTCGATCGCCATGCTCGAGTTGTTCAGTACAATGGTGCAGATCGGCACACCGCAGCGCACCGCGGTCTCGAAATCGAGCCCGGTCATGCCGAACGCCGCGTCCCCCATGAAATTGACGCAGAACCTGTCCGGCGCCGCCACCTTAGCACCGATCGTCAAGCCAAGCCCCGTGCCAAGCTGGTGCGACTTTCCCCAACCCAGATACGAACGCGGCCGGGTGGCGCGATAGAACGGCAGCAACTGCTCGCGCGGACTGCCGGAATCATGCGTCACGATCGCCTCGGCCGGATCGACCGCGCGCATGAACTCGTTGATCACCCGATAAGGCGTGATCGGCGCTTCGGCCGAGGTCAGCTTCGCCTGCCATTTCGCCAGCCACGCGTCGCGTTTCGCCGCGATCTCCTCGACCGGCGAGCGGTTGAGCCGCCGCGCACCCAGCCGGTCCTTCACCGCCTCGAGCAACGCCACCAGGGTCAGCTTCGCATCGCCGAGCAGCGCCACCTCGGTCGCGTAGCTCTTGTGCAGATCGCGCGTGTCGTTCGTCGCGTGGATGATCGGCACGCCATTCGGCAGCGGTGGCGTGGTCAGCGGATGGCGGTTCAGTCCGGTGCCGATCGCCAGGATCAGATCGGCGCGCGCATAGAGAAAATGCGCCCCATGGCGGGTGAACCCGTTGCCACCCGAACCGAGCGCCAGCGGGTGGTCCTCGGGAAACCCGCTCTTGCCGTCCACCGTGGTCATCACTGGGCTTTGCAGCAGTTCCGCCAGCCGTACCAGTTCGTCGCTCGCCTCGGCATACAGCACGCCCTGACCCGCAAGGATCAGCGGGCACGACGCATCCACCAACAGGCGCGCGGCGTCCTCCACGTCATCGGCGTCGGGCGCGGTGCGCGTCCGGCGCACCGGCCTGTGTTCCAACGCATCGCTGCCGATCTCGAGAGCCAGCAGATCGCGCGGCAGTTCCACCATCACTGGACCCGGCCGGCCATTCTTCAATTGGCTGAACGCGCGCCGCATCGCCGCCGGTACCTGCTCCGGCACGATGACATGCTCGACCTGCTTGGTGACCGAGGCATAGCTGCGGCTGGCATGGAACATCGGAAACACCTGCGCCTGCTCGCGCGCGTGGCCGAGTGGCAGCAACAACACGGGGACTGAGTCGGAAAACGTCGTGGCGATGCCGGCGAACGCATTCTCCGCCCCCGGGCCATATTGCATCGCGAACACGCCGGGCGGCCGGCC
>DATBKQ010000196.1:0-5056 GCA_036555825.1 Acetobacteraceae bacterium
CAATGAGGAACTTGTGAAGCACGGCGCCGCCGATGAAGACGATCGGGCCGGCGCACAGCGCGCCGATGAAGGGGCCGGCATAGGGACCGAGGAACGCGAACACGCCGGCGCCGGTGACGAGATACAGGCTGGCATACATGCCCAGCATCAGCAGCTCGCCCTGGGCGAAATTGACGATCCGCATGATGCCGAAGATCAGCCCGAGGCCGATGCACATCAGTCCGTAGATGCAACCGATGGTAACGCCCGCCGCGAGCGCGTTCAGCGTGTTCTCGATCAGGACTTCAAGGTCCACCTTGGTCGTCTGCCTCCCTTCTCATCGTCATGGCCGGCCTTGTGCCGGCCATCCACGGCTTTGCCGGTGCATGAAAAGTCGTGGATAGCCGGGCCAAGCCCGCGACGACGCTCGCGGCACTCTTACTGGCTCGCGGTCTCAGCCTCAAGCGACCATCCCCCGACAAGACTGCCGAGTTGACGCGGCGCTTCGCCGTGCCACAGCAGTTCGCCATGCACCGTGGCGCCCCAGGCAGCCGCGACACCCATGGCGCGCAATCCGTCGTGCGCGACGGCGCGGTACGATACGTGGTGATGGCCATGCACAATGAGACTGGCGCCCATGGCGCGCGCCAGCGCGTCCAGGGCGGCATTGCCCGCGGGGTGGCTGCGGGGCGCCTCATGCGTCACCAGAACGTCGGCGTGCTGGCTGGCGAGTTCGTCGTAGTCTTCCGGCCAGATCGCCGTGGCGCTCAGCGAGTGGATCAAAGCGGCGATGTGCTCGGCGCTCCAACTGTGCAGCCCGGCCAGATCGTCGGGCAACTGCTCGCGCCGATGCACGCGGGGCGGATTGGGGGGCTCCCAGATGCGCGGGCGGAACGTGCCGCCGAGGCCGGCGATCCGGATACCGGCGATCTCGACAACCCGCGCGTGCAGCGCCCCGCCTGTGGTGAGCGGGTTGCGGTCGGGCTCCACCAGATTGGCCCACATCTCCGGGCCGCCGTCGTTGTCGTGGTTGCCGAAGATCCAGTGGACGTCGATGCCGCGATCCAGCAGCGGTGCGGCGAGTTCGTCCAGCGGCCGGTCGCATTGGATGTCGCCCAGCAGCACCGCCGCACCCGGCAGCGGGTCGAGCCTGGCAAGCCCGCGTTCGACGCTGTCCCACTGCTGGTGGATGTCGCCGATGAAGACGATCGTCATGTTCCTGTTCCGTCGGTGGGCCTGACCTTGACGATGTCGCGGCGGCGTCCCTAGCCTTCCACGAAATACCCAAAAATGGAAACTGATGAACGATCGGGTCGAACTGGAGCCGGCGGCATTTCTGGACCGGCTCGAACGGACCGCATGGCAAACGGAAACGCCGTGCGGCGACGGGACGATGGTGTGGCGGTCGTGGGGCGCAGGCTCGGTGCTGGTGCTGTTCCACGGCGGCGCGGGCTCCTGGCGCCACTGGGCCCACAACATCGATGTGTTGTCGCGACAGTACCGGCTGCTGGTGCCGGACCTGCCGGGGTTGGGCCAATCGGCGTTCCCTCCGGTTGGCGATGACGCGATGGCGGTGGCGCGGATCGTGGCCAATGGCATCGATCGCATCCTGGGCGCCGATGCACACTACGACGTGGCCGGCTTCTCGTTCGGCGGCACCATGGCGACGTGCATCGGCGCGATCCATTGCGCACGCGTGCGCTCGGTGACGATCATCGGATCGAGCGGCGTGGGGCCCGCCGGCAGCGCGGTGGAACTGCTGAAGGTGCGGCATCTGTCGGGGCAGGAGCGCGTTGAAACGCACCGCATCAACCTGAATCGGCTGATGATTGCCGATCCGGCGAAAATCGACGACCTGGCGTTGGCGATCCAGGAATGGAACACGCGTCACTCGCGCCTGAAGACGCCGACCCTGTCGCGCAGCGGCGCGCTCCAGAACGCACTGAAGCAGGTGGTCGCATCGGTGAACGGCATCTGGGGCGAGCGCGACGCGCCCGCCAACCCGCGGGCGCCGCTGCGTGTGCAGGCTCTGCTCGCGCTGCGGCCGGATGCCGATGTGCGCATGATCCCGAATGCCGGGCATTGGGTGGCGTACGAGGCGCCGGAGCAGTTCAATGCGATGCTGCTGGAGATGCTGAACCGTACGCGGCCGTAGGGAGGAACAACACATGTCGGACGCCAGCCAGATCGCGCGCGGCCCGGGCGAGATGATGGGCAACGCCGGCCCTGGCATGTTGAGCGGATTGCGCGTGATCGAGCTGGCGGACGAACGCGCGGAGTACGTGGGGCTGCTGCTCGCCGGGCTTGGCGCCGAGGTGGTGAAGATCGAGCCGCCGGATGGGAACGCGACGCGGCGGATCGGTCCCTTCCTGGACGACGAGCCGGGGCTGGCGCGCTCGCTGTTCTTCTGGACCTACAATCGCAACAAGAAATCGGTGGTGCTGGACCTGCGCGAGACCTTGGCGCAGGAGCATCTGCTACGCCTGCTGGAAGGCGCCGATGTGTTGCTGGACGCAAGCTGCGGCGCGTTGAACGCGGCGCTCGGCCTGGACCGGGCGGCGCTGAACGCCCGGTTCCCGGCACTCGTGATGGCGCGCATGACGCCGTTCGGCGACGATGGTCCGTGGAAGGATTTCAAGAGCTCCGACCTGATCCATCTCGCACTCGGCGGCGTGATGATGAATTGCGGCTACGATCCGGATCCGAACCTGGAATACGACACGCCGCCGATCGCGCCGCAGATCTGGCACGCCTATCACATCGCGGGCGAACAGCTCGCCACCGGCATCATCGCCGCGCTGATCCACCGCCACCGCAGCGGGCAGGGGCAGGACGTTGCCGTGGCGATCCACGAGGCGGTGTCGAAGAACCCCGAACTCGACATCATGCACTGGGTGATGCGGCGCGTGCCGATATGGCGGATGACCAATCGCCACGCGGCGGAGATACCCAATCATTCGCCGTCGATCTGCCACACCAAGGACGGGCGCTGGTTCATCTCGCACGGCATGGGTGCGCGCGACCTGAAGAACCTCGTGCCGCTGCTCAGCAAGTACGGCATGCAGGCCGACCTGGAACCGCCGCCGCCGGATGTCGACCTGAAGGCGCGCCAGGTGCCTGGCTCGGCGGCCGGCGACGAGAAGCGCGCGCACATGCTGGATGTGGTGCAGCGCTTCATCCGCGCCTGGACCTACGCCGACATGCCGTGGCGCGAGGCGCAGGATGCCGGCCTGCTGTGGGCACCGCTGCGCAAACCGCACGAGAACGCGCTGGATGAGCACTGGCTGACGCGCAGGAGCTTCGCCGACGTGCCGCATCCCGAGCTTGGCCGCAGCTTCCGTTATCCCACCAGCAAGTGGCTCTCGAACAAGACGAGCTGGCAGGTCGGCCGGCGCGCGCCGCTGCTGGGCGAGGACACCGAGGCGGTGCTGCGCACACCGCATCACCCCAACGTTCCGGCCGAGCCGCGGCGAGTGGCGAACCCTGTGCGGTCGGCACAGCATGGCAAGCCGTTTCCCTTGCAGGGCGTGAAGATTCTCGACTTCGCCTGGTTCCTCGCCTCCGCCGGGGGCACGCGCTTTCTCGCTGCGATGGGGGCGGAAAGCTACAAGGTGGAGTGGAAGGACAATCCCGACACGCGGCTCGCGGCGATGGCGCCCGTGGGCGGCCGGGCGGCACGCGATGCCGCGACCGGTCCGCTGCCCGGCGTGAAGGACCCCGACATGGGCGGGCAGTTCAACAACAAGAACGCGGGCAAGCGCGGCATTTCGCTGAACATCCGCCATCCCAAAGGCTTGCAGATCGCCAAGGACCTGGTGCGCATCTGCGACGTGGTGGCGGAAGGTTTCTCGCCCGGCGTGCTGCAGCGGCTGGGACTTGGCTACGATGTGATGAGAGGCATCCGGCCGGACATCATCTACATCCAGCAGTCCGGCATGGGCGCGCACGGCACCTATGGCCGGATGCGCACCGTCGGTCCGGTCGCCGCGGCATTCGGTGGGCAGGGCGACATGTCGGGACTGCCGGAACCGGCAATGCCGGTCGGCTGGGGCTACTCGTATCTCGACTGGATGGGTGCGTATGGCTACGCGCTGGCGCTACTCGGCGCGCTGTACCATCGCGAGCGCACCGGCGAGGGGCAGTGGATCGATGCCTCGCAATGCGAGTCGGGCCTGTTCCTGACCGGCGCGACGATCCTCGACTGGTCGGCGAATGAGCGGGTGTGGCGGCGCTACGGCAACCGCTCGCCGTACCAGCCGGCGGCGCCGCACGGCGCGTACCCCTGCGCGGGGAAGGACCGCTGGATCGCCATCGCCTGCTTCACCGATGCCGAGTGGCGTGCCTTGGCACAGGTGGCAGGGCAGGGCGCATGGCTGGATGACCGGCGGTTCAACACGCTGGAGCATCGGCTGCTGCACCAGGACTCGCTCGATGTCGCGGTGGAGGCGTGGACGCTTACGCAGGACCGCTATGACTGCATGATGAAGCTGCAAGCCGCCGGCGTTCCGGCCGGTGTGTGCCAGAACGCCGAGGACCGCTGCGACCACGATCCGCAGTTGCGGCACCTGAAGTGGCTGACCGAGGTTACCGGCACCAAGATCGGCACCTGGCCGGTGTACGAGCTGCCGATGAAGTTCAGCGAAACCCCGGCCTATATCGGTGGCCCGATCAATCGCGGCGCTCCCGGCTACGGCGAAGACAACGAATGGGTGCTGACGAACCTGTTGGGCATGAGCCCGTCGGACGTTCAGCGGCTCGCGGAAGAGGGCGTGATCTGAATGATCCTGCTGACCAACAACGAAGGCACCGTCGGTGCACCCACCACTGCGCGCATGCTGGCGGAAGGCGCGCATGCGCTGGACGCGATCGAGGCGGGCATTCGCCTGGTCGAGGCTGATCCGTCGGTCCGTACCGTCGGTCGCGGCGGCTGGCCCAACCTGCTCGGCGAAATGCAACTGGATGCCTGCGTGATGGACGGCACCACGCTGCGCACTGGCGCCGTGGGGGCGCTGCAGGGCTACCTGCATCCGGTCAGCGTGGCGCGCGCGATCATGCGGCATCTGCCGCACGAATTCCT
>DATBKQ010000197.1:0-3237 GCA_036555825.1 Acetobacteraceae bacterium
GCGCCTTCCCGCAGACGCAACGAGCGGATTTCTTTCGGCTTCAGCGGACGAACCGGCGTGAGGCACAACGCATCGAACTCGCGCATAGTCCGCTTGTCCATGACCCCGGCCGCATGCAGACCTTCGGCCGTTTCGTGGATCGACGCCATCAAAGCACTACGATACTGCTTTTCATTGCACTTCACCTCCAGCAGCACTCCCGACGCAATAACTCCTTCGGGGAACACCCAAAACCGGCCAATGAGGGACAGCTGAAAACCGGCCAATAGAAATCGGCAAGACATTGAGAACGATGGAGGGATTACCCTCCATCGACGTGAGCAATGTCTTGAGCGAAGAGAAGCGACAACAAGTCATCGCGCTGGGGCGGTTGGGCTGGCCGCTGCGGCGCATCCAGCAGGAAACAGGCATTCGCCGGGAAACCGCGGGCGCTTACCTCAAAGCCGCCGGAATCGCTATTCGGGCTCCGGGAGGTTGGGGGCGGCGGCCAGCGGCAAAACCGGCCAATGAGGTGTCCCCTGACCCTCCCACCACCGCGGCGGCCGAAGTCGGTCAAAACCGGCCAACGGTGTCCCCCGACTCTGCACCGATCCCGCTACCGGGACGCTGTCCGACGGGCAGTGCCTGCGAGCCCTACTTCGATTTCATCGAACTGTCGCTGAGCAAGGGACGGAATGCCAAAGCCATCTACCAGGACCTGGTGGACAGCCACGGCTTCACGGCGCGCTACGCCAGCGTCAAACGCTTTGTCGGCCGGTTGCGGGGGCAGTCGGCAAAGTCCGCGTGCGCGGTCATCATCACGCCACCGGCCGAGGAAGCTCAGGTCGATTACGGCAGCGGTCCGATGGTGCGCGATCCCCACACTGGCCGATACCGGCGTACACGCTTGTTTGTGCTCACGCTCGGCTACAGCCGCAAGGCTGTTCACCTGCTCACCTTCCAGTCCAGCACACGCACGTGGGCCGAACTGCACGAACAAGCGTTCCGCCGACTGGGTGGCGCCTGCCGCACGATCGTACTGGATAATCTCAGCGAAGGCGTGCTTAAGCCGGATATTTACGATCCGGCCTTGAATCCGTTGTATCGCGACCTGCTCGCCCACTATGGCGCCGTAGCGCTGCCTTGTCGCGTCGCGGATCCGGATCGGAAGGGGAAAGTCGAGCGCGGCGTTGGGTACGCCAAGAACACACCTTTGAAAGGCTTGCGTTTTGAAAGCCTGGAAGAGGCGCAGACCTACCTCGATCACTGGGAAGCGAAGTGGGCCGACACGCGTATCCACGGCACCACCAAGCGCCAGGTTGCCGCCATGTTCGCCGAAGAGAAACCTACGCTTCTGCCATTGCCGCTGGAGCCGTTCCGCATGTATCAGTTTGGCGACCGGCGCGTGAACCTGGATGGCTGCGTCGAAGTCGATGCCGCTTACTACAGCGCGCCGCCCGGCTGGATCGGCCGTAGCGTGAAAGTGCAGTGGGACGGTCACGTCGTGCGGGTGCTGGATCCGCGTACCGGGCAACTGTTGCGCGAACACCGCAGCCAGGAGCGCGGCAAGCATCGTATCCCCGACGAGGACAAGCCCGCGCAAACACCACGTTCCACCTCCCAACTGCTGGCGCGTTGCGGCAAGATCGGCCCTCATATCGGTGCGGTCGCCGAGCAGACCTACCGGCGCGATGGGCCTGAATCCATCCGCCGCATCATGGGCTTGACCGGCTTAGCGCGTAAGCACGGTGCCGCGCTTACAGACGATGCCTGCGCCGCCGCGTTGGAAGTGGGACTCCCTGCCAACCCCTACGGCTTCGCTCGCCGTTGGCTGGAACGCCGGCCGGCCCTGACGCTTCGCCAGGTCGACCCCATCATCCGGCAACTGACTTTGTATCGTGACCTCATTGATAGCAAGACCCAGGAGAAGCAAGAATGAATCTCAACGAACTACAACGCAGCCTGCGCCAGCTCCGTCTCGGAGGTATGGCAGCGGTGCTGGAAACGCGCCTGCAGCAGGCACAAGCCGAACCCATGGCGCCGATCGATCTGCTCGCCACATTAGTGTCTGATGAGCTGACGCGGCGCTCGGACCGCCTCCTGGAACGGCGGCGCAAGCTCGCCGCCTTCCGCGATCCCAACAAGACACTGGACAACTTCGACTTCAGCTTCAATCCGAAAATGAATCGCAGTATGGTCTTCGATCTGGCTACCGGAGTGTTTATCGACCGCCGCGAAGATGCACTGTTTCTCGGGCCGGGTGGCACGGGCAAAAGCCATCTGGCGCAGGCCATTGGGCAGGCCGCGATCCTGCAGGGCCACAAAGTGCTCTACCGCCAGACGCATATCCTGCTGGAAGAGGTCACTGAGGCAACCATCGAGGGCAGGCGCAAGCAGTACATGGAATCGATCTCGGGTGTGGCGTTGCTGATCATCGATGACTTCGGGATGCGTAAGTTGCCCCAGACGGCGGCCGAGGATCTGCTCGAGATCGTGATGCGGCGGTACGAACGCGCCAGCACGCTGCTGACTTCCAACCGCCCCGTCGATGACTGGGGTAAGCTACTGGCCGACGTTGCCGCAGTGGGCGCCATGCTCGATCGGCTGCTGCATCATGGGCACGTGCTCAAATGCGGGCCTAAAAGCTGGCGGACCAAGACGGCGGTAACTGACTGAGGCATCGATAGAAGTTTGAAGACTGCGAGGGCGCTGCCCTCGCGCTCCCGGGATTTAACGCTTTCCCGCCAGAAATGCCACGCAGGCGGCTTGCGCCGCCCACGCATTTCCGGCCGCTGGGTCGGCGCTCTGGTCGCATCCCTGCGGAGCCATATCCTCCGCCCAGGTGCTGTCAGAATAACCGATGACAGCCGAGTCTTGCGAAGTTTTTCATTGCCGCAATGAGCGGTCGTGAGTTATAACTACCTTGTCTTGCCTGATTCCGTTGGCCGGTTTTGAGGTGTCCCTCATTGGCCGCTTTTCAGGTGTCCCCCGAGGCTCTCGTTTTGTCCATAGCCTCGTTGCTCCTCGAAGTTTAGCGCTTTCGTTAGGAGCGCAATCAGCGCTCCTGACCAGGAGCGACAGCCTGCTGTGACAGCGAAGATAGACCATTCCGTTGGCAAAGCGCCGCTCGTCCAGGAGATCCAGCCCTATTCGTACGTCGCCGGGAAGCACCCGAATGCCTCGCCCGAGCATCGTAGGCGCGACAATCAGATGATACTCGTCGACGATTCCGGTCCGGATCGCATGGGCGGCGAGGGT
>DATBKQ010000198.1:0-2347 GCA_036555825.1 Acetobacteraceae bacterium
TGGTCCGATGTCAGCCACGCCGCATGCTGTGGTCGATCCGTCAACCAGACGAAAGCGGCGATGCCCAGCAACACAGCGGGGACAGCCTCCAGGATGAAGATCCATTGCCAGCCGCCAAGGCCGAGTACGCCGTCCATGTAAAGTATGCCGCCGGAGATCGGCGATCCGATTAGCCCGGCGACCGGAATCGCGACCATGAATATGCCGACGATAATCGCGCGGTAATGCGCCGGATACCAGTAGGTGATGTAAAGGATCACGCCCGGAAAGAACCCGGCCTCGGCCGCGCCAAGCAGGAAGCGCAGCACCAGGAACGAGATCGGGCCGCCGATCAGCGCAAAAGCCGCTGACACCACGCCCCAACTGATCATGATCCGCGCGATCCAGGTACGTGCCCCGAACCGCTCCAGCGCCAGATTGCTAGGCACCTCCAGAATGAAATAGCCGATAAAGAAGATGCCGGCGCCAAGACCGTAGATTTTCGGATCGATGCCGACCGCCTTGTTCATCTGCAATGCGGCGAAGCCGACATTCACCCGGTCGATGTAGCAGATGAGATAGGCAAGCAGCAGGAACGGCATGAGGCGCCAGGAAACGCGGCGAATGGTGACAGCCTCTAGGTCCCGAACGACGGCTGATGCGGGCATGCTCGGTGGTTTCCCCCGTTACTTTCGGGTCCCAGCGTAGCGCCTGAGTTACCGAAGGGCCAGAGGGGGTCAGGCCAAACTGTGCAGCGGCAGGCCCGAAGCTGGCTGCAGCGGATCGGCGATGGAGAACACCCTGACGCCAGTCGCGGTCTTCTCCGCCGCAATGCCGAACTGCGATGCATCGTGCAGGCGCAGACTCCCAATGACCTCGTTGCCGGCGAAGATCGACAGCACGTCGTTGTCGAAGCGATAGCTGTCTGCCTGCGACAGCCCGGCCAGATCGATCTCGCCCGACTGCAGGTCGATGCTGCCATGGAATTGACCGGGATCGTCGATGCTCACCTTGGCCGGCGGCGCGCCGATCCCTGGTCCATCGTCGGCGAGCGTGACCGATTGCCCCCGGGCGACTGACGCCTTGAATTCAAGCTGCGCACCGCTATCCACGGTGAACGTGCCCGGCCCCCGCACATCGGCACCGATAATGGCGCTGCCGAACGGATGCAGGACGCTCGTGGTATTGCGAAAGCTTGCGTGCGACCCGCCGTTCACCATCAGGAACGCGCCGAAGTTGGCACGTGCCACGTCGAAGCCCCCGACCCAGGCGGCGTTCGCAGCCAGGTTCACATAGGCGTCGCCGTCGTCATGCATGGTCAGCGCGTCGTGCCCGGCCATGTTGACCGTCGCCGTGGCGTGCAGGACACCGCCACCCACCGAAAGGTCGAGTTTGGCGCGCTGCGACAGATTGAACGTGCCGGTGCCCAGGTAGCACTGAGCGGCAACGATCGCCTGATGCGACATGTTGACTGTGGCATCGGCGCCAGAATTGATGGTCAGGGTGTCGCCGGCGAGGTCGTTACTGGCTACGTTCAGCGTGACCTTCGCACCAGGTTCGGTGAACGGGACGACAAGATGCTCACCCGATTGCGGTGCTCCTGCCGGAGACCAACTCGCCGGGTTTCCAGCATCGTTGTTGCCGCCACCAATCCACGTGCGTTGCGCCATCGTTGTCTCTGCGGTCTGATTCGCCGGGCGTGCACATAGCGGAAACCGGCGGTTCTGCAAGGGCAATTCGGTGGATTTTCGCATCACATTTGACCACAGGCTGGCACCCGCGATGTCCGAGCCAACTTTCGCACGCCCGCGCATCATGCCAACGTGCTTGGGAAATCAACTGATGAGGATCATGGTATGCCACGTATGACCGGTGGAGAGGCCATCGTCGACAGCCTGTTGCGTCACGGAATCGACACGGTGTTCGGCCTGCCGGGTGTGCAGACGTATGGGTTGTTCGACGCCTTCGCACGCGCGTCCAACAGTCTGCGGCTGGTCAATGCGCGACACGAACAGACCACGGCGTACATGGCTCTCGGCTACGCCTGCGTCACCGGCCGTCCGGCGGCCTATGCCGTGGTGCCTGGTCCTGGCGTGCTCAACACCACCGCCGCGCTCGCCACCGGATGGGGGGTGAACGCACCGGTGCTGTGCCTGACCGGCCAGGTGCCCAGCATGATGATCGGTCGCGGTCGCGGCCAGTTGCACGAACTGCCCGATCAGCTTGCGACGTTGCGCAGCCTGCTGAAATGGGCCGAGCGCATCGAGCATCCCAGCCAGGCGTCGTATCTGACCGCGCGGGCCTTCCAGGAGATGCTGTCGGGCCGGCCCGGGCCGGTGGCGCTGGAAATGCCGTGGGACCAGTTCGG
>DATBKQ010000199.1:0-6891 GCA_036555825.1 Acetobacteraceae bacterium
TGATCCTGAAACCGCGCGAGATGCAGCGCGGCAACCGGCGCCTCTTCTACGATTACGGCAACCGCGGCCATAAGCGGGCGCTCCAGTTCTACAACGACGCGCCGCACAGCAATGCGCCGGTCACCCTGGCGCATGCCGGCAACGGCTTCTTCATGCGGCGGGGCTACGCGGTGGCGTGGCTGGCGTGGGAAGGCGACATCCTGCCGGGCGACGGGCGCATGGTGCTCGACCTGCCGGTGGCTAGCGACAATGGCCAGCCGATCACTGGCCGCATCCGGGTCGAATACATTGCCGATGCGCCGGGGATCACCTGCTTCCCGCTGAGTGGCAGGATCGCGGCACACTCCTACGCCACGGTGTCGCTCGACACGCGCAAAGCGGTGCTGACCCGGCGGCGCTATCCCTATGACACGCCGCAGGCGATCCCGCCCGATCAGTGGAGCTTCGCCGCCGCGCAGACCGGCGTGGGCGGCGAGTCGCAGGCGGTGGAGCGAGCTGTGGTGCCATCCGACCGGCACATCTTCCTGCCGGCCGGATTCCAGCCCGGCTGGATCTATGAACTTGTCTATATGGCGAAGGATCCGCTGGTGCATGGGCTTGGCCATGTCGCGGTGCGGGATTTCATCAGTTTCCTGAAATACGACACGACGGAGGCCAATCCGCTGCGCGGGGTGGAGAAGGCGTATGCCTGGGGGCGGTCGCAGACCGGACGGTGCCTGCGCGACTTCGTCTATCGTGGCTTCAACGCCGATGCGGCGGGACGACGGGTGTTCGACGGCGTGCTGCCGCATGTCGCCGGCGCCGGCAGGAAGTGGCTCAACCACCGTTTCGCCAGCCCGATCGTATCAGGCGGACAGCAGTACGAGGACCACTTCAACATCGCCGACAGTTTCCCGTTCTCCTATGCGTGGTCCACCGATCATCTGACCGGCAGGCAGGATGCGATCCTGAAACGGCCGGACACCGATCCGCTGGTTTTTCACACTCAGACCGCGACGGAATACTGGGTGCGGCGGGGCTCCCTGGTGCATACCGACACGCAGGGCAACGACCTGGAGCAGCCGGAGACGGTGCGGGTCTATTGCTGGGCCAGCTCGCAGCACTTCGCCGACCCGCAGCCCAAGGCACCGTCGCGCGGCCATGGCCAGAACCTTTCCAATGTAGTGTCCACATCGATGTTCTTCCGCACCAATCTCGATGCGATGGACCGCTGGGCGACAGACCGGACGCCGCCGCCGGCAAGCCAGATCCCGACCCGCGCCGAAGGCACGCTGATCGGCATCGAAGAGTGGCGGCGCCAGTTCCCCGCCATACCGGGCGTCGCGGCGCCTGGCTCACCGAACGTGCTGCCGCTGCTGGACTTCGGTCCGGATGTCGAGCGCGGGATATTGCGCGAGCCGCCGCGTCTGGTGCCGAGTGGCAATGTGCCGGAGGCGCCGGGCAGGCAATACGCGGTGCTGGTTCCCTCGGTTGACCGCGACGGCAACGATGTGCCCGGTGTGCGCGCACCGATGGTGGCCGCGCCGCTGGGCACCTATACCGGCTGGAACCTGCGTGCGCGCGGCCACGGCCATGGCGCGCAGTTGCGGTTCGAGGGCAGTTACATCCCGTTTCCCGAATCACCGGAAGAGCGGCGGATGACGGGCGATCCGCGGCGCTCGATCCTGGAGCGCTATCCCGACAAGGCGGCCTATGTCGCGGCGATCACCGCGGCCGCGCGGGAACTGGTGGCGCAGGGATTGATGCTGGAGGAGGACGTGGCGCGCTGCGCCGAGGCCGCGGCCGACTGGGGCCGGCCGCGGCATGATGTGTCGCTGGAATAGCGCGGGCAGGCATGGCCGGCTGATGACCGCCGGATACGACTATATCGTCGTCGGCGCCGGATCGGCGGGGTGCGTGCTCGCGAACCGGCTGACGGAGGACGAAGCCGCGACGGTCCTGCTGCTCGAAGCGGGCGGTTCCGACAATCATCCCTACATCCAGATCCCGCTGGGCCTCGGCAAGCTGCAACAGCACAGGATGTTCGACTGGGGCTATATGACCGAGCCCGAGCCGCATCTGAACAACCGGCGGCTTGCCTTGTTGCGCGGCAAGGTGCTTGGCGGCTCATCCTCAATCAACGTCATGGCCTATACCCGCGGTCATCGCGCCGATTTCGATCGCTGGGCGCGACAGGGGGCGACCGGGTGGTCCTACGCGGATGTGCTGCCCTATTTCAAACGCAGCGAAGCGTGGGAGGGAGGCGAAAACCCCTGGCGCGGCGGTTCGGGCCCGCTGGGCACCCAGGGGAGCCGCGATATCGACCCGCTGTTCGACGCCCTGCGCGAAGCCGGGCAGCGCGCGGGATGGCCGGTCACCGACGATCCCAACGGCGCCGAGTTGGTGGGGCTTGGCGACAGCCAATGGACCATCCGCCACGGCCGTAGGGAGTCGGCATCCACCGCGTATCTCAAGCCGGTGCTGCGCCGGCCGAACTTGACGCTGCGGATCGCTGCGCGGGCAACCAGGGTGGTGCTGCGCGGCACGCGCGCGACCGGTGTGCAGTTCGTGCATCGAGGCACCACGGTTCATGCCGAGGCAAAGCGCGAGGTGATCCTGTGTTGCGGCGTGTTCAACTCGCCGCAGTTGTTGATGTTGTCGGGTATCGGTCCGGCCGGGCATTTGCGGGCGGTGGGAATCGTGCCGCTGATCGATCTCCCGGTCGGCAAGAACCTGCGCGACCACCTGCAGGTCAGGTTGCGCTGGTCGCGGCTCGGCTCAGGGCCGTTCCGGCGGCTGATGCGCGCCGACCGCGCTGCCCTTGCCATGGCCCAGGCCTGGCTGTTCGGGACAGGACCCGCGACGATGCTGCCGAACGCCTTGAAGGCGTTCCTCAGGACCCGGCCGGAGCTGGAGGCGCCGGACATCGAATTCCTGTTCCTTGCCGCGCCGCTCGACGCGCGGATGTGGTTTCCGGGGTTGACGTCGCCCTATGAGGACGCTTTCGGCATTCATCCGGTGCTGCTCCACCCACGCAGCCATGGCGAGGTCACCTTGCGCTCGGCTGATGCAACCGATCTGGTGCGCGTCAGCAGCAACTTCCTGGCGGACCCGGCCGACCTGGCCACGCTGCGGGCCGCGTTCCGGCTGGCCGACGAGATCGCCCACCAGGCACCGATGGATGCATTTCGTGGCAACAGGCTGGCGCCCGCCCGCGAATTGACCACGAACGGCGAAATCGACGCGTGGATCAGGGACAACGTGATCACGGTCAATCATCCGCTGGGAGCCTGTGCCATGGGGAACGGTCCGGATGCGGTGTTGAACCCCGACCTGACGGTCCGCGGCACCGAGGCGCTGCGCGTCGTCGATGCAGCCGCCCTGCCCGACATGCCGTCCGCGCACATCAATGCAATCGTCATGATGCTGGCGGAGCGTGCCGCGGACCTGATTCGCGGCCGGCAGCCGTTGGCGCCGGTGAATGTCTGAGGCCGGTGACCTTGTCGCGCAAGCCTCGCCGGTTGCTACGACACGGTGATCGCCGGCGAGACGAGAGCGCCGATCGTCGCCCCGCCCGAGCCCTGTGCCAGCATCCAGAGATAGAATGTGCCGGGGGTCGCCGGAGCGTCGAGGAACGCCCCCCAGCCGTTGGGCTGACCGTCGGGCCCTGCCGCGATCAGGTTGGTGACCGGGACGGCGGACGGGCTGTCGGACCAGGCGAAAGCTGCCCCGGTCACCGCGGTCGGCGCGGCGGTGGCGGTCATGTTCACGCCGCCGTTCGGCGCGACGCTGGTGCCATGGACCTGCGTTGCCGCGGCGATCCAGTTCGAGGGCACGACCGTCGCTCCCCAGGTGATGCCGGTGACGCTGGCGGACCAGGCGCCGGGACTGCCCGCGGCATCGATGGCCTGGAGTTCGACCTCGATCGCTGTCGCGCCGGCCAAGCCAGTGATGGTGCAGGGGCTGGCGACGCCCGGCACCGTGGTCCAGTTTCCCGCGCCGGAGGCGCTGTAGCGTAGATTGTAGCCGGCCGCCGGACCGTGCGCGCTGTCGGTTGCCGGTGCGGTCCAGTTCACCGTCAGTGCCCCGGCGGTGCCGTCCGGAGGCGGCGCCACGGCGGTGATCGACGGCTGGTTCGGAGCGGCCGGTCCGGCGCCGGTGGTGAGCGTGCTGGTCGCCGACCAGGCGCTTACCCCGGCCGCATTCTCGCTTTGGATCTGGACGTCGATCGCCGTCCCGCCCGGCAGACCCGACAAGTCATAGGGGCTGCTGACGTTCGCCACGATGGTCCAGGTGGCGCCCCCGGAGGGCCTGAACTGGAGGTTGAAGGCGGTCGCGGCGCCGTGGTTGCTGTCGACCGCCGGGGCCGCCCAGATCACGACGAGATCGCTGCCGCCGCTTTGTACCAGCGACGGTCCCTGCGGCGTGGCCGGTGGGGTCGTCAGAGGTTTTGCCGGCGCCGGGTTAACCAGTTGCGTCGTGGGCATCATGACGGCCTGAGCCCGGGTTCCCGGTGTCGGAGGGTAAATCGACATGCTTGGATGGCCTGCTCGCTGTAATCGGGACCGTGGTGGTATCAGATAGCACCAATTGACGAACAAGTCAATAAGACTAACTAGTGCGCCAGCATCGATCCGCACTCAGCCGAGCAGGCGCGGCGGTATTCGCATGCCGAGCCGCAGCGGCACGTTCCAGACCTCGCGCACCTGGCGCAGAGTGCGGAAACCAGCGCGCAGATAGGTGGGCAGTGCGCGGGGATGATCGGCGGTGCAGGTGTTCACCGTCATGCCGCGCGGCCGCTGACGCCAGGCGGCATCCACCGCGCTGCGCAGGAACGGAAATCCAACACCGGCTCCAATGGCGTGCGGCATCAGGCCGAAATAGCTCAGATTGACATCCGGCCAACCGCGGCCGTCGAGTTCGAAGAACCCGGCCGGTTGGCCGCCATGGTAGAGCACGTGGATCGACACCGCGGGCTCGCGCAGCAGCATCGCGAGCTCTTCGTCGGACATGGTGCGGCGCAGCCACCAGACGTAGTCGGCACCGACGGTGTTGTACAGGTAGCGGTAGAACGCGACGGTGGGGAACTGCACCGCCACCACCTGATAATCGGTCGGCAATCCCGAAGCCGGGCTCGGCGGCGGGCGGTCCATGCGCAGGAATGTCACCGTCACGGTGACCCGTGCCACCGGTTCCATGCCTATGCCCCCTTCCCCGCCTCTGCGGCGGACTGGCCAAAACGCCATGACGCGTGCGCCGGGTCAAGAGAAGCGGATGACAATGTCGCCGGCCTGCCTGTCCCCTTCATCGACGCGGCGGTGCCGGCGCCGGCGTGCACTCAGCCTGATACACCATTCCCTGTACTTTATCTTACCGATCACCTGGCCATGTCGGCATGACCGGCTAGCCGTCCTTCAACCGAAGCGCCCCCAGGCCGTCTGACGCGACACACCAAGGGCCTCCCCGATTGCGGACCAACTGACCCTGTGAGACCGCAGCGTGTCGACGACCTGTTGAAGATGTTCGCGATGTGCCTCGGCCGCTGTATTGAGTGGTCCGAGCAGCGCCATCAATCGGTCTTTCGGCCAAGTCCTCGGATTGAATGTGCGGCTCAGGCCAGAACCTTCGCCCCGCATGATTATCTCGCAAATCGCCACACATTCATTGCAGATGTAGATGCCGCCTGGACCAGCGGCCAGCTTTTCAACTTCGGCATCCGACTTGCCGCAGAAGGAGCAGTGTAGGGTCTGGCGCATTGCACACCTGTCAGGATTGACCTGACTGTCAGGTAGCACCTGACAGTCGCGGGCGCAAGCGACGCGCGGATTGAACCTGCTCCACTATTTGGTTGTCGCGAATTGGCAGCTCGCTCACTAGGCGCAGTCGAACGGCGATATCCGTGCGCCGGGCCGCGGCCGAATCGCAGGAGATTGTGCGAGAAGGAATATGAAACCACGGATGCACACGGACAATATTGCACGACGCCGGGTCATAGCCGCGCCATGAGTTATCTGTGTTTATCTGTGTCCATCTGTGGTTTCAATAATTCAATCGTCCAAAAAGCTCCGCAGCTTCCGGCTCCGGCTCGGGTGCTTCAGCTTGCGCAGCGCCTTCGCCTCGATCTGACGGATGCGCTCGCGGGTTACGTTGAACTGCTGGCCGACTTCTTCCAGCGTGTGGTCGGTGTTCATGCCGATGCCGAAACGCATGCGCAAGACGCGCTCCTCGCGCGGCGTGAGCGACGCGAGTACCCGCGTCGTCGTCTCGCGCAGGTTGGCCTGGATTGCCGCGTCGATCGGCAGGATCGCGCCCTTGTCCTCGATGAAATCGCCGAGATGCGAATCCTCCTCGTCGCCGATCGGGGTCTCCAGGCTGATCGGCTCCTTGGCGATCTTCAGCACCTTGCGCACCTTCTCGAGCGGCATGGCGAGCTTTTCGGCCAGTTCCTCCGGCGTCGGCTCGCGGCCGATCTCGTGCAGCATCTGGCGCGAGGTGCGGACGATCTTGTTGATCGTCTCGATCATGTGCACCGGGATGCGGATGGTGCGGGCCTGGTCGGCGATCGAACGGGTGATGGCCTGGCGAATCCACCAGGTGGCGTAGGTGGAGAACTTGAAGCCCTTGCGGTAGTCGAACTTTTCGACCGCGCGGATGAGGCCGATGTTGCCTTCCTGGATCAGGTCGAGGAACTGCAAGCCGCGGTTGGTGTATTTCTTCGCGATCGAGATCACGAGGCGCAGGTTCGCCTCGACCATCTCCTTCTTGGCCTGGCGCGCCTCGCGCTCGCCCTTCTGCACCGTCTGGACGATGCGGCGGAAGTCGTCGACCGGCACGCCGGTCTCCTGGGCGAGGGTGGCCACTTCCTGGCGGATGTCGCCGATCTGCGAGCCGTCGTTCTCGGCGAACTTGGTC
>DATBKQ010000200.1:0-2782 GCA_036555825.1 Acetobacteraceae bacterium
CATCGTCGGGATCGGCGAGACCAAGTACTACAAGCACGGCCAGTCGCCCGAGCCGGAGTTCAAGCTGGCATTGATGGCGATTCTGGCCGCCGCGGAAGACGCGGGTATCGATCCATCCGAGATCGACAGCTTCGCCTCCTATAGCAACGACCGGAACGACCCGTCGCGCCTTGCCGCCGCGCTAGGCACCAAGGAGCTGCGGCTGTCGAACATGCAGTGGGGTGGCGGCGGAGGCGGCGGGGCGGCGGCGGTCGGCAACGCGGCGGCGGCGATCGTCAGCGGCCAGGCCGACATTGCGGTGGTGTATCGGGCCCTGGCGCAGGGTCAGTTCCAGCGCTTCGGCCGCGCCGCCGGCGGCGGCACCGTCTCGGGCGACAATGCGCTGATCAATCCTTACGGGATCTTCGTGCCAGCCCAGCGCTTCGCGCTCAAGTTCATGCGCTACATGCACGAGCACGGGATCAGGCGCGACGCGATGCGGGCGATCGCCATGGCGTCCTATCACCACGCGCAGTCGAATCCACGGGCGGTAATGTATGGCAGGCCGCTCACCGAAGAGATGTACGACACCGCGCGCTGGATCGCCGAACCGTATCGGCTGTTCGATTGCTGCCAGGAGAATGATGGCGCCGCCGCGCTGATCCTGGTGGCGGCGGAGCGCGCGAAGGACTTTCGCCACAAACCGGCCTACGTGCTGGCGGTGGCGCAAGGCTCCGACCACCGCAATGCCGCTCGTTCCTTCAATGCACCGGACTTCGCCTCCTCGAGCTTCGGTCCGGTGGCCCCGCATCTTTGGGCGATGGCGAAGCTCGGCCCCGGCGACGTGCACGTGCTGCAAAGCTACGAGAATTTCACCGGCGGCGTGCTGATGAGCATGGCCGAGCATGGCTTCTTCAAGCCGGAAGAGGCGAACGAGTTCCTCACCCTAGAGAACCTGCTTGCTCCGAACGGGAAGCTGCCGCTGAACACCAGCGGCGGCAACCTGGCGGAATGCTACATGCACGGGCTGGAGCTGCAAATCGAAGCAGTACGGCAGATTCGTGGCCAGTCCACCGCGCAGGTGCCCGGCGTGCAGGTGGCCGGCGTGATCGCCGGTCCGATGGTGACACCGGTATCAACGATGATCATCGGCTCGCAGGAGACGCTGCGATGACATACCTTCCAGCCGGACTGCCTGCCCCCGTGGTCGAGAGCGACGGGCTGGATCTGCCGTATTGGGAAGCTACCCGCCAAGGCGTGTTGAAGGTGCAGCGCTGCGGCGCGTGCGATACCTGGCAGTGGGGACCGGAATGGCTATGCCATCGCTGCCGCTCGTGGGATATGCGCTGGGTCGCGGTAGAGGGAAAAGGCCGTATCTGGACCTGGACGCGATGCTGGCACCCCGTGCATCCGGCGCTGCGTGACCATGGACCCTACATCGCCGTGCTGGTCGAACTCCGACATGCAGGCAATATCCGGATGTTGGGCAACCTGCTGGGCGACGCGCGTCAGGAGGTTACGATCGGCATGGCGGTCGAAGCGGTGTTCGAGCCACACGATGCCGCGACGGCGTACACGCTGGTGCAGTGGCGCTTGAGCTAACGGGAGTGTCGATAGCTACTGCAGGGAGCCCCAGCGCTCGACCGCCGGCTCCGCCAAGGCCCATTTCCAGTGCTGTCCTTGTTCGCAGGCCTGCGTGGCGTACCAGGCGCGCTTCGACGCATCGCTACTGCCGCTCTCCACAGAGAACAGCAGTTCCTTGCACACGGCGATCGGGGTCGCGATCACCCGCGTCACCCGCACCTCGCCATGTTCGTTGCCGATCGGGATGTCGTGCCGGATCTGCCATGGCCGGTGATCGCCAACGTCCATTGTCGCCACCTCGGCGGCGATCGCGTCCTGCTCTGCCTGTTGCCGCTTTCGCGTCACGTAATTCGTGGTGGCGTCGATCGCGCTGTTGACGGCGACCCCCACGGCAATACCGACCAGCGGATTGGCGCTCGCCGCCGCGGTTGCGCCTCCGGCCGCGGCGCCTGCGAGTTCGCCGACGAAGCGGCAGCCGCCGAGAGCAATCAGGATGAATGGGAACAGCGGTAGAAAAACACGCGCCTGCGGCCTCACTGCAAGGCGCCCCAGCGCTCGGTAGCGGGTTCCGCGGTCGCCCATTTCCATACCGTGCCGTCGCGGCAGATCGTTGCGGTGTAAAATGCGCGCGCTCTGTCGTCCACCGAGAAGACGATTTCCTTGCAGGCGATGTCGGCACCGCCGAGTGCGCGGCTGACCGCCACCTCGCCATGCTCGTTGGCCTCGATCGGAAGATCGTGCACCACCTGCCATTTCGCGACGCCGCCGACTGGCAATGCGCCCGCGGCCGCTGCGATGGTGTCTTGCTCGCTCTGGTGCACCTTGCGCTCGGTGTATTGCAGCCCGGCCCGCGCCGCCGCCTGGGCGGCAAGGCCGATACCGGTCACCACGGCAGGGTCTTTCGTCACCGCGCGGGAAATCCCCGCGGCGGCAACGCCGGCTCCTGCGGACGTTGTTTCGGTCAGCACCGACGTGCAGCCTGCAAGCATTGTCAGGCACAGCACGGGCGCAATCAGCCCTCGGTGCGACGCAGCACTCACCCGGATCGGTCCCTACATTTGGCGGCAGTGTTTGTCGAATTCGGACGAGTCGCGCAACGCTGGCTTCCTGTTTCGCTCAGTTTTGGCCCGCTGAAACGCAATTGCCATGGACGAACCTTGATTTTCTCCCCATCGTGAGCAACCGCGCGGCGCTCTTCGTGTTTTGATGGTGCGCGGTG
>DATBKQ010000201.1:0-5199 GCA_036555825.1 Acetobacteraceae bacterium
GAGGAACGGCAGGAACTGCGCTACGAGTTCGACGGGTTCCAGCCCAAGGCAATGACGGGTGGAACGTCCGAACATGCCGCTATCCAGCGCAATCTGCTGACCGCTTTGACGAACCGGCTTCGCGGTAAGCCGTGCCAGCCGTTCGGAAGTCATTTGAAGGTGCTGGTTGCGGGCAGTATTCGCTATCCGGATGCGTTTGTGGTCTGTGCTCGGGTTGCGCATGGTGCGACGGTCGTCAACGACCCGGCCGTTGTCTTCGAGATTCTCAGCCCGAGCACGGCCATGGTCGACCGCATCGTCAAGAACCAGGAATATCGCGACACACCTTCGACCCGGCGCTATGTCATGCTGGAGCAGGACCAGCAGGCAGCCACCATATTTGCTCGCGCCGGGATGATTGGGTTGGCCACGTGGTATCGGGCGACGTGGTCCTGGATATGCCGGAGATCGGCATCGCCGTACCGCTGGCCGAGTTGTATGAAGGCGTCGAGTTCCCCGAGCTGCCGCCGGAGGGCTAAGCCACGTCGCGATAGAACTTCGCCCGCTTGCGCACCGGGTCGAGCAGCGACCAATCGCCCTGCTCGACCTCGTGCCCTGTCGGGAAGGGTGGGCGCGGTTCCATGCCAAGCGAGCGCATCACGCGATCGTCGCGGTAATAGCATTGCAGGATGACGCGGCAGAGGCCCGCCAGCGCCTCGCCACCGCGTTCGCGCAGCTCCGCCAGCCTTGCCTGGCGCCGCGCCGGGTTCAGATCGGCAAATCTTCCCAGGCCGCGCAGCACCGTCATGACATGGTCCGCATCGCGGCCGAAGCTCTGCAGAATGTCTGCGAAGATCGCATCGTCGGCCGCACTCGGGACGCCGTATTCAGTGCTCGCCGGGATCATCATCTCGACGAGGCAGCGCAGGGCCCGTGATTGATCGTCTGACAACATGGCGCGCCTCAATCGAACAGGGTGGCCAGGCGTTGCTTCATGTTGTCGGCGACATAGAGCGCCAGCGCCTGGATCGTGCGCGTCGGGTTCACCCCCGCCGAGGTGACGAAGATGCTGCCGTCGACGATGAACAGGTTCTTCACGTCGTGGCTGCGGCCCCATTCGTTGACCACCGAGCGTTCCGGGTCGGTGCCCATGCGCGCGGTGCCCATCAGGTGCCAGCCACCGTCGGTCAGCGGTGCCTCGTGCCAGACGTCGTGCGCGCCGGCGGCACGCAGGATTTCGCCGGCACGCGCCACCGCGTGGTCCAGCATGCGGCGGCTGTTCTCGCTCAGCGTGTAGTCGATCCTCGGCGCCGGAATGCCATGACAATCCTTCAGCTCCGGATCGAGCGTGACGCGATTGTGCTCCTCCGGCAGGTCCTCGCAGATCGCCACCATGCCGGTGCGATGGCGAAACAGCCGACGATAGGCGCGATGGTGGTCCTCGCCCCACGGTAGCCGCCCGATCTGCATGCTGTGGACCGCGGCCATCACCGGGTTCTGCCCGCGCGAGAACTCGAATGTGTAGCCGCGCACGAACCCGCGCGAGCGTTCGGTCTCGTAGAACTCCTGGCTCCAGATGCAGTTGCCCGGACCGCGATGACCGTCGAGCTCCTCATCGAACCAGCCGGCGATGCGTGCATAGGGGTGGAACATCAGGTTCCTGCCGATCAGGCCGGAGGAATTCGCCAGCCCATTGGAATTCAGCAGGATGCGCGTGGTGCCGATCGCGTTGCAGGCGAGGACCACCACGTGCGCCGGCTGGAGCCGCTCGCGGCCATCGGCGTCGTAGTAGATCACTCCCGACGCCATGCCGTGCTCGTCGCGGGTGATCTCGCGCACCCGGCAGCGCGTGCGCAGCTCGACCCCGGCGCGGATCGCGGCCGGCCAGTAGGTGACGTCGGTGCTCGCCTTGGCCCCCTGCGCGCAGCCCGACGTGCAATGCGCGAGATTGATGCAGCGGCCGCGACCCTCGTAGTCCTGCGAGGCGATCGCGCTGTCGGACGGCCACCAGTGCCAGCCGAGTTTGTTGAGCCCGCGCGCCAACGCCGCCCCTGACTTGCCCAAGGGAAGCGGCGGCATCATCGGCTCGTGCGGCGGATAGGCGGGATCGCCGGCCAAACCGGACACACCCATCATGCGGTCGTTCTCGTCGTAGAACGGCGCCAGCGTGGCGTAGCCGATCGGCCAGTCATCGGCGACGCCGTCCAGCGTGCGCACCCGGAAGTCGGACGGATGAAAGCGCGGGAAGTGACCGGCGTAGAGCACGGTGCCGCCGCCCACGCCGTTGAAGTTGGCGACCTTGATCGGCGAATTTGCATCATTGACCGGATAGTCGGTGTCGCGCGCGCGGCGGTTCGGGCTGTAATGAAAATCGTTGAGCTGGCGGGCCTCCCAGGCTCGGCCGGTCGACGGATATTCCGAGGGCTTCATCCAATCGCCCTGTTCCAGGCAGAGAATGTGCATTTTCGTCTCGGCCAGGCTCCATGCCACGGCCGCGCCGGAGGCGCCGGCGCCTATGATGAGGACATCTACGGGTTCGAAGGGCATGGTGGGAAATCCAGTCGAGTATGTTGCTCGCAATCAATTCAACCACAGATGAACATGGATGAACACGGATCAGTGTGCGGTCGCGCGTACGGATTGATCAGATTGAAATAACATCTGTGTTGGCCTGTGTTCATTCGTGGTTGCAACATCCTTCCTGCGTCAGCATGGCGGAGATCGCGCCGCTTCGCTCGCATCGACCTTGGCACCTGGGCGTAGCATCCAGTCCAATATCGCGCTGCCTTCCTGGCGCGGGTAAACGTGCGACAGATCGGCAATCTCGCGGTACACGACATTCGCTCCAGCCGCGCTCAGTGCGCGATAGGCTGTACGCGCCATCGATACCGGGAACATCCAGTCAAGCGCGCCGTGCACCAGATACACGGGCAACCCGGTCAGCCGCCGCGGCTCGGCCATCGTCAGCAGCAGTGGATGGAAGCTCGCGGCCACCGGTGCCAGATGCGTGAACGGCGACTCTTCCTCCAACCCGCTGAGCAGCGTGAACGTGCCGCCGTCGCTCATGCCGGTCAGCAGCAGGTGCGTGCGATCGAGCGGCCAACGCTGCGCCACCTGGTCGAGCACGCGTGCCAGATGTGCGCTGTCCACCTGCGGCTCCATGAGCGACCAGGTGTCCCCGGTGGCGGTCGGCGCGACCAGAACCACGCCGCGGCCACGCACCTCGCGCAGCCAGCTCCACAGGAACAGCCGGCCGTGGCCGGAGCCGCCATGCAGTGCCATCACCAGTGGAGACGGGTGTGCCGGGTCGCGCTTTCCCGGCAGGTAAACCGAGAAACCGCCCCTCTGGTCGGTCTCGTTGTGGAAGTGCAGCACCTCGCCGGCACCCGGCGTTCCGAAGAGCCGATCCGACGCCGGCAATTGCCCGGCCAGCGGAAACAGCGCCTCCAGGGCGCGCGGTATCTGTCGCAGTGCGCGATACACCTGTCGCACGTCCTCCGCCGCGCGCAGTCCATCGCAGGCGCGCAGGGTCGCCGTTGCCGCGCGTTGCAGTGGTTCCCGCAGTGCCTCCGGCCAGACGGCATCGCGCAACGCCGCATCGCGATCGCCCAGTGCCGCGAGCAGTTCCTGCAGACGCGGCGGATGCAGGTGCCGCGCGATGAACTCCAACGCGTCGAGCGTATCCAGCAGGCATGCGATCGGCTCCGCGCCCGTCACGGCCAGGACACCGCAAGCACGACCAGCCATGCAGCGCAGACAGTCCGCACTTTCCGCCTTTCGCTCCCGCGACTACACTGCGCGTTTGAGCCAGGGAGACAAGTCATGGCACCGCCTCCGCCCTTCGGCGCGAATTCCGCCGCGGCCCGCGACATCGCCAACGTGCTGCATCCCTACACAGACCTGCAGGCGCACCAGCAGGTCGGGCCGATGGTCGTCACGCGTGGCAAGGGCGTGCGGGTGTGGGACGACAGTGGCAAGGACTACATCGAGAGTGTTGCTGGCCTGTGGTGTGCCGCGCTCGGCTTCGACAACGAGCGCCTGGTCCAGGCGGCCGTCGACCAGATGCGCAAGCTGCCATTCTATCACGCGTTCACCGCCAAGTCGCACGAGCCGCTGATCGATCTTTCCGAGATGCTGATCCAGCGTGCCCCGGTGCCGATGAGCAAGGTGTTCTTCGCCAACTCGGGCTCCGAGGCGAACGACAGTGCGATCAAGATGGTCTGGTACTTCAACAATGCTGTGGGGCGGCCGGACAAGAAGAAGATCATCGGCCGGCTGAAGGGCTATCACGGCATCACGCTGGCCTCGGCCTCGCTGACCGGCATTCCGCACAATCATCGCGCGTTCGACGTGCCGCTGCCGGGCTTCATTCACACGATGAACCCGCACTACTACCACGGCGCCGATCCGGGCGAGAGCGAGGAGGCATTCGCCTCGCGCTGCGCCGAGGAACTGGAGAAGCTGATCCTCGCCGAGGGTCCGGACACGGTGGCGGCGATGTGGGCCGAGCCGGTGATGGGCGCGGGCGGCGTCATCGTGCCGCCGCGGACCTACTTCGAGAAGATCCAGGCGGTGCTGCGCAAGTACGACGTGTTGTTCGTCGCGGACGAGGTGATCTGCGGTTTCTGGCGCACCGGGAATTACTGGGGCAGCCAGACGTTGAACATGCAGCCCGACATCCTGACCTGTGCCAAGGCGTTGTCCTCGTCGTATTTGCCGATCAGCGCGGTGATGGTGAACGAGCGCGTGTTCCAGGGCCTCGCGAAGCAGAGCCACGAGCTCGGCACATTCGGCCACGGGTTCACTTACTCCGGCCACCCGGTGCCGGCGGCGGTGGCAATCGAGACGCTGAAGATCTACGACGAGATGAACATCGGCGAGCATGTCCGTGCCGTTGGCGCGCACATGCAGCGCGAACTGCGCCGCCGGTTCGCCGGGCATCCGCTGGTGGGCGAGGTACGTGGTGTCGGCCTGATCGGCGCCATCGAACTCGTGGCCGACAAGGGGAAGCGCCAGAACTTCGATCCGGCGGTGCGGATCGGCGGCCGGTTCACGAGACTGATCGAACAGCACGGTGTAATCGGCCGTACCGTGCCGGGCGACATACTCTGCTTCAGCCCGCCGCTGATCATCACCGCGGCGGAGGTGGACGAAATGCTCGACCGCGTCGGCCGCGCGCTCGACGAGCTGACTGTACAGCTCCGGCGCGAGCAGATCGCC
>DATBKQ010000202.1:0-8320 GCA_036555825.1 Acetobacteraceae bacterium
CGTGGGTGAGATGTCGGGAAAGCGGCCCCTGCCTGCGTCTGGTGGTCGGGCTGGGGCCATCTAGTCCAGCCTGGGCCTTGGTGCAAACAATCTTCGCGCTACGCTAAGCTGCTGTCTGGGAATGCTTCGCGCGAAGGGACACCATGGCAATCGCGGTTGCACGACGTCGCCTGGGAAGGCCGGTATTGCCGGCCGATGCCGTGGAACGGGCCCCGCGCGCCGCGGTGGACGTGGCGCTGGTCCTGGCGGTGGACAGCTCCGGCAGCATCAGCGAGCAGCGACTGACGCTGCAGATCCAGGGCTACCTGGACGCGATCCGCCACCCCTCGTTCATCGAGGCGGTACGCGGAGGGCGGCGGGGCCGGATCGGATTGACTTTCGTCACCTGGACAGACGCGCGACGGCAGGATCAGACGGTGCCCTGGCAAGTGATCGAGAACGAGGCGGAAGCGGAACGCTTCTGCCAGGGCGTGCAGAATGCGCTGCGGCCGGTGCCAGGGTGGACCTCGATCAGCGGCGCGATCGACTTCTGCAGCCGTCTGCTGTCAAGCAGCGGCTATGTCGCCACGCGTCGGGTGATCGACATTTCCGGCGACGGCGCCAACAATGACGGTCGCCCGGTGACCGAGGCGCGCGATGCCGCGGTGGCCGCGGGCATCATCATCAATGGGTTGCCGATCATCGAGGTGGAGCCGGACCTGGAGCGGTACTACCGGGAGAATGTGATCGGCGGGCCCGACTCGTTCGTCGTTGTCGCTCGCGAAACCGCTTCGTTCGGCACGGCCATCCTGCGCAAGCTCCTGGTGGAGGTTGCCGGAATTACCCCCACCGGGAAGGCCTGAGGCCAGGCCAGGCTGCAGCAGTGTTCGAGCAGCCGTAGGCCGGGGCAGCAATCCCGATGATGGTGCCCATTGCCGTCGAGATTGCTTCGTGTCGGCTTCGCCTCCTCGCAATGACACGGCTCATGCCACCACGATGTCGGCGGTCTCCGTCTGCACCGTGCCGTGGTCGTCGGTGAACGTCATTGTCAGCTTGCCGCTTTCCTGAGCGACCACGGCGAAGGACAGGAACGGGTTGGCGGCGATCGCCGGGAACAACTCGGCACGCAGTATATCGGCGCCGTTATAGGTGCAGACGAAGCTGTTGATGATGTCGCGCGGGATCGGCTGGCCCATGTCATCGTGCCGCTGACCGCTCTCCATCGGATGCGAGATCAACAGCTTCACGTCGAACGGCTCGCCGCGCTTCACCTGTTTGGGGACGTTGATCAGCACACGGACCATGGCGCCTTCGCATGTTCGAGCCCGTGATTCACGTCCTCCGACCGGGCTCCCAATCGACTCGTCGATTGGGAGCCCGGATTCCGCCTCGGACGGTCACGGGCTAGTTGTCGATACACGCGGCGAGCGTGACCAAGAGGTCGACGCTGTCGCGCCAGCAACCGCCGTCGGCCAGCTTCGCCACGGCGATCACGGTCTGCGAGGTGGCGAGCCGGATGCGCGTGGCGAAGCGCGGGGCGCCGGCGTGCGGGCCGAAGGTCACGCGCAGCACGTGCGGCAGCGGATTGCCCTCAGCGAACACGTCGATGCTGCGCACGTCGGTGACGGGCGCATCGACCGTCACGGTCATGCCGACCGAGTTGCCGTTCTCCACCATCACCGGCAGGTCGAGCTTAATCCGGCCGTCGTGCAGCTCGCCCTCGCCGACAAGGTCGGCGATCAGCGCGGCCACCTGTGCCGGCGTGGCACGGGCGATACGGGGCGCGAGCGGCAACAGCGCGCCACCGACCAGAAGGAAGCGGCGCCGCATCACGGCGCCCGCAGCGTCGCCAGGAATGCCACCACGTCCTCGATCTGCTGCGCTGTCAGTGCCGGCTTGCCCTGCCATCGATGCGCCACCCGGTTCAGCCCATCGGTCGCATAATAGGGCGGCATCACGGTATCGGGGTTCAGCTTTCTGGCATCGACCAGGCGCAGCCGCAACTGTCCGGCGGTAAGCCGCGAGCCGACGCCCGTGAGCGACGGGCCGAGAGTACCTTGCAGATGCGGCGCTGGAAACGGACCGGAGTGGCACAGCAGGCAGTCGCCCAACTGCCGGTCCCCGACGATCTGTCGTCCCCGTGCGGGATCGCCTGCCTGCGCCGTCAGCGGCGCATCCAGCGCATCCGACGCCCCACCCAGCATCAACAGCGCCAGCATCAGGGCCAGTGCATCAACCGAACGTCTCGCCGGTGATCGTCTTGAACCAGGCCTCGGCATATTTCGCTTCTAATGCCCTTTGCTCGGCCGGCGCGTCGAGCGGGCTGGTGCCGCCGGCGCCGTCGACGTCGGTGAGCTGGCCATTGAAGGGATGATAGACGCCGGCGACAGAGAAGCCGTAACCGGGTGCCGCCAGGCTGTAACAGGTGTTGATCAGCCTGGGCTCCGGTGGCGTGTTGCCCGCCAGCAGCGCCGCGACCGCTTCGGCACAGGTCTTGGCCTGGACATTGGCGGCAAACGCCGATTTCGGCATGGCGCCGGCGACTGCGGCATCGCCGATCACGTGGATGTTGGGCTGGAGCTTCGATTCGAATGTTACCGGATCGATCGGGCACCAACCGGTGCGGTCGGCGACCCCCGCGGCCGTGGTAATGAAGCCTGCGCGCTGCGGCGGGATAACGTTGGCCACGTCCGCCTTGTGCGAGCCGAAGTCGGTCTCGAACGTGTTGGTGGCCGGATCGATCCGCGTCACCTTGCCGCCGTCCGACAGCGGCACCCATTCGAGCAGGCCGGGGTAGAGAAGTTGCCACGCCTGCTGGAACAGCTTCTGCTTGGAGAAGCTGTCCTTCGCATCGAGCAGGATCAGCTTGGAGCGCGGCTTGCGCGTCTTCAGATACCAGGCGATCAGGCTGGCGCGCTCGTACGGCCCCGGGGGGCAGCGAAACGGGTTCGGCGGCGAGGACATCACCACGACACCGCCGTCCGGCATGGCTTCGAGCTGGCGGCGCAGCAGGATCGTCTGCTCGCCGGCCTTCCAGGCGTGCGGGATGCGATTGGCCGCCACTTCGTCGTAGCCGGGCAGTGCGCCCCAGGCGATGTCGATGCCAGGTGCGAGGATCAGCCGGTCGTAGAGCACCCGATTGCCGCCGAAGGCGATGCTACGCTGGGTCGGGTTGATCTCGGTTGCCGCCGCCTGCATGACGCGAACACCGTCCGCGGCGATGCCGTCGTAGGTGAAGCGTTGCGCGTCGATGTCGCGCAGCCCGGCAATCACTTCGTTGCTGAACGGGCAGGCGGTGAAGAGGGCGTTCGGTTCGATCAGCAGGATGTCGATCGCGGGACTGAGGCGGCGGAGGAAACGGGCGGCGGTGGCGCCGGCGAAGCCGCCGCCGACCACCACGACGCGCGCCATCGACTGTGCGCGGGCCACGAAGGGGGTGGCGAGGAGCGGCGCGGCCAAGAGGGTCCGGCGGGTCAGGCCCCCCTCCCCTAACCCCCTCCCGCAAGGGGAGGGGGGATCATCATTGTGTAGCGGCGTCATCTTTGCTCCGCCCACCAGGCGGCGATCGCCACGGTTTCGTCGTGGGTGAAGCCCTTGGCGATGCGGTCCATCACGGTTGCCTGCTTGGCGCCGGTGCGGAACTCATCGAGCTTCGCGACGGTCTCGTTTGCGTCGCGGCCGGCCAGCACCGGCAGCGGTGCGACGCCGCCATGGCAGCCCGAACAGCTCAGTGCGCCGGGTGGCGGCGCGGCGGCGGCCAGCAGCACCGCCATCGCGCCGATTGCCAGTCTCATGCGTGCGCGAGGTCGGCGAGCCGCAGCGGCAAGGTGCGGATACGCTTGCCGGTGGCGGCGAAGATCGCGTTCAACACCGCCGGCCCTGCCACCGCGATGGTGGGTTCGCCAACTCCACCCCAGAACCCGCCTGACGGTGCAATGATCGTCTCCACCTTCGGCATGTCGGCGAGCCGCATCACCGGATAGGTATCGAAATTGGCCTGCACCGCGCGACCCTTGTCGATGGTGATCTCACCGAACAGCACCGCGCTCAGGCCATAGACGAAGGAGCCCTGCACCTGCGCCTCGATTTGCTGGGGATTGACCGCGTATCCCGGATCGGTCGCGGCCACAATGCGGTGAATCTTCAGTGCGCCTTGCGGCGAGACCGATACCTCGGCCACCGCCGCCGTATAGCTGCCGTAGCCGTAGTTCTGACAGATGCCGCGGAACACGCCTTGCGGCGGAGGCTTGTTCCACTCCGTCTTCTCGGCCACGGCGTTCAGCACCGCGAGATGTTTCGGGCTTTCAACCAGCAGCGCGCGACGGAACTCCAACGGGTCCTTGCCGGCGGCGTGCGCCAGTTCGTCAATGAAGCATTCCATGTAGATTGCGTTCTGGTTGGTATTGACGCCGCGCCAGAATCCGACCGGCACATGCGTGTTGCGCACCGCGTGGTCGATCAGCAGGTTGGGGATGGATTTGTAGCCGAACTCCGCCTTGGTCCAGCTCTGGAAGGCGATCGTGTCGACGCCGTTCTCCATGCGCGAGGGCATCAGATACGCGAGGATCGACTGGCCTGACAGCCGCGCGTGCAGCGCGACCACGTTGCCGTTCGCATCCAGTCCGGCACGCAGCCGGCACTGGGTGATCGGGCGATAGAAGTCGTGCGTGGTGTCCTCCTCGCGCGACCAGATCAGCTTGACCGGCCGGCCTGGCACCTGCCTGGCGATCAGCACGGCCTGGCGGGTGTAGTCCTGCTGGCCGCGCCGGCCGAAGCCGCCGCCGAGATGTAGCTTGTTCACCTTCACGTCGGCCAGCTTCACGCCGGCGGCCTCGGCGGCCGCTGCGAGCGAGGCGTCGCCGTTCTGCGACGGCACCCAGATCTCCACCTTGCCATCGGCAAACCGGGCCGTGCAGTTCATCGGCTCCATCGTTGCGTGCGCGAGGAACGGCGCGGCGTACACCGCCTCCACCACCTTGGCCGCGGACGCCAGGCCAGCCTCGACGTCGCCATGCCTCTGGCCAAGCGCGGCTTCCTTGGCATCGAGGCCGGTCCGCAACAGCGCGGCGATCTGCGCGCTGTCCACCTTGGCGTTGGCGCCTTCGTTCCAGGCGACCGGCAGCGCCGCGAGCGCGGTCTTCGCCTGGTACCACTTGTCGGCGACCACGGCGACCGCGTTGTCGCCCACGGCGACGACATGGCGCACGCCGGGCATCGAGCTGATCCTGTCGGCGTCGAAGCCGATCAGCGTGCCGCCGTACACCGGGCATTGCGCGATGGCGGCGTTCAGCATGTCCGGGAGTTGCACGTCGATGGCGAACACCTGCCTGCCGGACAGCTTCGCGACCGTATCGAGCCGCCGCACGCCCTTGCCGATGATGGTCCATTGCGCCGGCGTCTTCAGCGTGACGTCGGCAGGAACCGGCAGCTTCGCCGCATCGGCGGCGACCTCGCCGTAGCGCAGCGTACGCCGCGTCGGAGTGTGCGTGATCACGCTGGCGGCGGCGTTGCATTCCGCCGCCGAGACGTTCCAGCGCCGCGCGGCGGCCGCGATGAGCATGGCGCGGGCCGTGGCGCCGCCCTTGCGCACGTAGTCCTGCGAGCCGCGAATGCCGCGGCTGCCGCCGGTGGACATGTCGCCCCAGGCGCGCTTGTTCGCCAAGTTCTCCTCCGGCGATACGTACTCCGCGCGCACATGCTTCCAGTCCGCATCGAGTTCGTCGGCGACGAGTTGCGCAAGGCCGGTGAACGTCCCCTGCCCCATTTCCGAGCGCGCGATCCGCACTGTTGTGGTGTCGTCGGGGTCGATCACCACCCAGATACCGACCGCCTGGCCACCTTGCGCCAGCGCGGGTAGACGCCAGCCCAGTGCCATGCCGCCGCCGATCGCGGCGATTGTGCCCATAAACGAACGACGAGGGAGAGTCAGTCGATTGCTCATCGGGCGCCTCCCTATGCCTTGCCGCTGAGCGACGCGGCGGTGTGGATCGCCGCGCGGATGCGCTGATAAGTGCCGCAGCGGCAGATGTTGGTGATGGCGGCATCGATGTCGGCGTCACTCGGCTTGGCGTTCTGCTTCAGCAGCGCCGCGGCGGCCATGATCTGACCGGACTGGCAGTAGCCGCATTGCGGCACGTCGTGTTGCAGCCAGGCGAGCTGCACCGGATGACTCATGCCGTCGGACGACAGTCCCTCGATGGTGGTGATCTTCGCTGCGCCGACCGTGCCGATAGGTGTCTGGCAGGAACGCGTCGCCACGCCGTCGATGTGAACGGTGCAGGCGCCGCATTGCGCGACGCCGCACCCGTACTTCGTTCCGGTCATGCCGAGCCATTCGCGGATCACCCAGAGCAGCGGCGTTTCGGGATCGGCATCGACGTTGTGGGAACTGCCATTGACGGTCAGTGTGATCATGCCGGTACTCCCCTCATTGACCGTGCATCGGATACACGTGAGCATGACGCGAGGCATGGGGCAATATTCCCCGCGGATTGGCGCTCGCGGTGTTGCGCCGTTAATGTGTGACGAATTGTCACGAGGGGTGCCAGTCATGGAAATATCCGCTGCCGTGTTCCGCAAGGTGCATGAACCCCTGACCATCGAGCAGGTGGAGCTTGACAAACCATGGGGCCGCGAAGTGCTGGTGCGCACCGTGGCGACGGGCGTCTGTCACAGCGACCTGCACGTGGTCGATGGCGTGGGCCGTTTCCCACTCGATCGCCCATTTGTGCTGGGACACGAGGGCGCCGGTATCGTCGAAGCAGTGGGTTCGGATGTGACGGCGGTGCGCGTCGGCGATCACGTGGTGGCCTGCCTGTCCGGCTTTTGCGGCACCTGCCCGCAATGTCTGAGCGGGCACCCGAATGTCTGCACCGGCGGCATCGTGGCGCGCGCCGAAGACGCGGCGCCGCGCGTGTCGCAGGGGGGAAAGCCGTTCCGGACATTCGCGGCGATCGGCAGCTATGCGGAGTACATGCTGCTGCACGAGAACTCCCTGGTGCGCATCGATGCGGAGATTCCGCTGGATCGCGCGGCGCTGGTCGGGTGCGGCGTGCTGACGGGCGTGGGAGCGGCGCTGCGCAGCGCCGGGTTGCAGGCCGGGCAGACCGTCGCGGTGTTCGGCTGCGGCGGCGTCGGGCTGTCGATCGTGCAGGGCGCGCGCATCGGCGGCGCGCGGCAGATCATCGCGGTGGATCAGTTCGACTCCAAGCTGGAGATGGCGAAAGGAGTCGGCGCCACGCACACGGTGAACAGCACGCAGGACGATGCGGTGAAGGCGGTGCGCGCGTTGACCAGGGGGCTCGGTGTGGACCATGCGTTCGAGGCGGTCGGCCTGTCGACGCTGTGTCGCCAGGCGATCGAGTCCCTGGCGGTGCGCGGGACGGCGACGATCGTCGGCGTGCTGCCGCCAGATGCGACCATCGAGTTCCCGTGGATGGCGATCCGGCCGGAGTGCAAGGTGCAGACCTCGCGCATGGGGTCGAACCAGTTCCGCAGCGACATTCCCAATTACCTGGAGTTCTATCGCCAGGGACGGCTGGACCTGGATTCGATGATCAGCCGGCGCGGGCGCCTCACCGACATCAACGACGCGTTCCGCGCGATGAAGGCCGGCGAGGTGGCGCGCACGGTGCTGATGTTCAACTGAGGGGGAGCGGCAATGCTGACGGTCACGCAGAACATGATGCTGCCGACGGCGATCACCGGATCGTATCCGCGGCCGCTGTGGTTCGATCTCAGCCTGCAGGCCCGGTCGTTCAAATCGGCACTCGGGGAGACGCTGTTCCGTGAGCAGTATTTCGACGCTGTCGCCTCGATCATCAACGCGCAGGAGGCGGCGGGGCTCGACATCGTTACCGACGGCGACAGCCGCTTCGACCTTGCGGTCGGGGGAAAGTCCTGGTTCTTCTATCCGATCGAGCGCATCACCGGCATCGAGGGCCACCGCGACACCTCGCGCGGCTGGATGAGCCGGCATAACATCAAGCCCGGGCACATCCTGTGGGAGGTGCAGGAGGCGTATCAGCCGGGCGTAGTGAAACACAAGCTGGGACGCGGGCCGCTGGAGTACACCGCGATCTGGCAGGCGGCGCAGCGCCTGACCGACCGCCCGGTGAAGTTCGGCGCGATCTGCGCGCCGGCGCTCGCCAGCATGTTGTGGAACGAATACTACCCGGACGACCGGCAACTCGTGCTGGACCTGTGCGACATCATGAACGCGGAGTTCCGCGAGATGGCGGATGCCGGCTGTCCGCTGATCCAGGTGGAGGAGCCGCCGCATCACGGCCGTTCCACCCGGCCCGACTGCACCGAGGAAGAGCTGCAGTTTCTGACCGAGGCA
>DATBKQ010000203.1:0-16870 GCA_036555825.1 Acetobacteraceae bacterium
GGACGCGACCTGGGCGCCGGTCCGTTCGACAACTTCCTGCAGCTTGACGCGCCGATCAATCCGGGGAACTCCGGAGGCCCGATCTTCAACATGGAGGGCCAGGTGATCGCGGTCAGCACCGCGATCGTGTCGCCGTCCGGCGGCTCGGTCGGCATCGGCTTCGCCACGCCAAGCGACCTGGTGGTGCCGATCATCAACCAGTTGCGCGCCAACGGCCGGATCGAACGTGGCTGGCTGGGTGTCTCGGTGGACGACTCGCAGAACGGCGTGGCGATTGCCAGCGTCGAGCGTGCCAGCCCCGCCGCGCGCGCCGGGCTGCGGCCTGGCGACATGATCCTGACGCTGAACGGCGAGCGGATCGAGACCGCGCGCAGCCTGATCCGGGCCGTCGCCGCGGTATCGCCTGGCACCAGCGTGACGCTGTCGGTGCGCCGGCAAGGCCGCCAGATCGACGTCCCGGTCACCGTCGGTCTCAGGCCCGCGGAGGGGGCCGGCTAGCGCGTGATGGCCAGCGGCGGAATCGCCCGGAGGTCTGAATCACGCGCTCAAACAAGGGGGCCAAGGCATGATGAGATCGACGTGACCTCAGCATGCCTTAAAGGAGCAAGCGCATGCGCATCCTGGTGGTGGAAGACGACAAGGACGTGGGTGCCTTCGTGGTGCGGGGGCTGAAGGAGGCGGGTCACGTCGTGGAGTTGGCCGACAATGGCCGCGACGGCCTCTTCATGGCGGCGAGCGAGGCGTTCGACGCGGTGATCCTCGACCGCATGCTGCCCGGCGGGATCGACGGCATCCGCCTGCTGGAAACGCTGCGCGCGCAGAAGAACACCGTGCCGGTGCTGATCCTCTCGGCGCTGGCCGATGTCGATGAGCGGGTGCGCGGATTGAAGGCGGGCGGCGACGACTACCTGACCAAGCCGTTCGCGTTCGCCGAGCTGCTGGCACGCGTCGAGGCGCTGGCGCGCCGCGGCAAGGGCGAGGGGCCGGTCACCAAGCTGGTGGTGGACGACCTGGAACTCGACCTGCTGTCGCGCCAGGTGAAGCGCGCCGGGCAGAAGATCGACCTGCAACCGCGGGAGTTCCGCCTGCTCGAGTACCTGATGCGTCACGCCGGCCAGGTGGTGACCCGCACCATGCTGCTGGAAGGAGTGTGGGACTACCACTTCGATCCGCAGACCAATGTGATCGACGTGCACGTCTCGCGGCTGCGCCAGAAGGTGGACAAACCGTTTCCGACGCCGCTGATCCATACCGTGCGCAACGCGGGATACATGTTGCGCGCTGAGAGTGCGTGACGCAGCTTTCGATCCCAGAGGGTGATGACCGGAGGCAGAACCGGGCGGCCGATCGACGCGTCGATTGGGAACCCGGCCGGAGGTCTGCATCGCGCGATACGCCGATGCGTCCCCTCGAGCCGGCGGCCGGCGCCTCGACGCGGCGGCTTCTACGCTCGGCCGGCATCCGCTTCGCGGTCATCTACGCGCTGCTGCTGTCGGCCAGCGCGGCGGCCTTGGGGCTGTTCCTGTGGTGGTCCACCGCGGGGCTGTTGGACCGGCAGACCGAAGCGGCGATCCAGGCCGATGCGCAGAGCCTGGCGGAGCGCTTCCAGCGCGGGCAGGTCGCGGCGCTGATGCTCACGATCGACGAACGGCTGGCGCAGAATGTCGAGGACGACGCGATCTATCTGCTGGTGGGTCCGTCCGGCCAGCGGCTCGCAGGCAATCTGGAACGCTGGCCGGAGGGCGCGGCGGAGAACGGTGCCTGGTACGAGCTGCCGATCCAGCGTGCCGGCGTGAGTTCGCTCGCGGTGGTGGAAGCCTTCACCCTGCCCGGCGGTTTTCGCCTGCTGATCGGCCGGGATGTGCAGGTGCGCGCCCAGTTGCGCACACTGCTGACCGATGCCCTGCTGTGGGCACTGCTGGTCGTGCTGGTCATGGCCACCGCCGGGGCGCTGGTGGTGCGCAGCCTGTTCCGCCGCGCGCTGGCCAATGTTTCGGATACCGCGGCCGCGATCGCCAGCGGCGATTTCACCCAGCGGGTCAGACTGACCGGCCGCGGCGACGAGTTCGACCAGCTCGCCGAGACGATCAACGACATGCTGGACCGGATGGCGCGGCTGATGGAAGGCGTACGCGAGGTTTCAAATGCGATCGCCCACGATCTGCGAACGCCAATCACCCGAGCAAGGGCGCGGCTGGAGGAGGCGGCACTGCATGGCGAGTCGGCAGCCGAGCTGCGGGCGGCGATCGAGCGGGCGATCGCCGATCTGGATGGCATCGTCGCGGTGTTCCAGGCGCTGCTCCGGATCGCCGAGATCGAGGCGGGCTCGCGTCGCGCCGCGTTCGCCAGCGTTGACGTGGCACCGCTGCTCGCCGACGTGGCGGAGCTGTATGGCGCGGTGGCGGAGGAGAAAGGCATCACGATATCGGTGCACGCACCGGATCGGCTGCCCACCCATGGCGATCGCGAGCTGATCCAGCAGGCGGTCGCCAACCTGTTGGACAACGCGGTGAAGTTCTCGACTTCGGGCGCGAGTGTCAGGTTGTCGGCCGAAGCCACACCGGCCGGGGTCGAGATCGTTGTCGCCGACCAGGGGCCGGGCATTCCCGAGGCGGAACGCCAGCGGGCCGGGGAACGGTTCTTTCGCGGCGAGAGGGCGCGCAATACGCCGGGCTCCGGGCTCGGCCTGGCGCTGGTTCAGGCGGTCGCCCAACTGCACGGGGGAAGTCTGCGGCTGGTCGATGCGGCACCGGGCGTGGTGGCGATCCTGACGCTGGCGGGACGCGAGGAGGCCGCCGCGGCTTGACTAACGCCATTGTCATGCGACCACCACCGGTGGGAGAGGGGGCCGGCCCGATAGTGGACCGCATGCGTCCCCTCGTGCTGACCGTCGGAATGGGCGTGGCCGCGGCGTGGTTCGGTGCCATGCCCGTGGTCAGTCAGCCGCCGCCGCAGCGGGTCACCAGCGATACGCCGGAATACTGCCTGCATCTGCTCGACCGCGTGAGCGAAATGGTCCGGTTGGCCGGGACGCCGCCGCCGCACGAAGTCGCTTACCTGTCCAGCGAAGGGCAGCGAATGTGCGACCAGGGGCAGACCCGCGGCGGGATACTTCGCCTGCGGCGGGCCCTGATGCTGATGCTGCATCAGGGCGGCGGCGGGCCGTAGGGCGTCGTCCTGATCAGCCCGGCTCGCCTTCGCGGCGAAAGGTCACCACCAGCACGTCACGGAAGCCGGTCTCGGCCGGGTCGATCGGTTCGACCGGTGTCACCCCGTGCATCACCCGGTGATCGTCCACCCAGGCCGCATCGCACGGCTCGGTCAGCGTGAAACTGCCCAGGTCGCGTCCCTCGGTGCCGCGGATCGAGGTAATGCCGCTCCGGATATTGCGCCGGCCGACCAGCAGCACCAGGACGTAGTCCACCCCGTCGCGGTGCATGCCCTCTGGGGTCGGGCGGCCACGTTCGCCGCTGCGCGCCTCGATACGGAACTGGTGCACCTCGATGTGCCAGGCGCGTGTTGGGGAGAGGCGCTCGAACAGGGTGCGGCAGGTGTCCAGGATGGTGGTCATGCTGGCACCGCCGGCGATTTCCGGCAGCACTGGATCGAACCAGCGCGCGATCCCGCCGTTCAGCGGATTGTAATCGCGGCTTTGGTAATGCGGCTGGCGCGGCTTGCGATGGACCGGCTCGCCGGCGCTCGCGCCGAACGCGGCGTGGCGGCGCTTTCGGTAGCGGCCGCCGTCGGCCATGTAGGTGTCCAGGCCGAGATCGTTCCAGCTCGCGGCGAACGCCGCCCAGTCCGGCATCGGTCCCAGCAGCGCGCGCATCTCCGCGCCGCGCATGAAGGCGAAGCCATCCGTGGCCAAGGTCTGCGCCAACCGGTTCATTCCGCCGCCTCGTCCCTGATCTGCCGCATGGCGACCATGTGCTGCATCGGGTTGTAGAGCCGGATACCCAGCTCCTCGAACCGCTTCTTCATCCGACGATTGAATTCGCGCTGCACGTTCCATCGGCCGGAATCCGTGCAGACCACTTGGCCGGCGATGGTCACGGACGCGCCATCCAGCTTGTCCACGCCCCAGAGCTGCAGGTCGCTCAGGATGCGCGGCGCGAACTCGTTGTCGGCCCGCATCGCGGCGACAATCTCCTTCAGAACCTCCGACACCCTGTCGGTGTCTTCGTCGGCGGCAACGCTGACGTTCACCGCGGCGTTGCCCAGGCCGCGGTTCACGTTGGTGACCGTGGTCACCGAGCTGAACGGAATGATGTGGACCGAGCCATCGCTGGCGCGCAGCCGGATGGTGCGGACCGATAGGTTCTCCACCGTGCCGGCAAGGCCCGAGACGGTGACCCAGTCGCCCACCTGCATGGCGTTCTCCAGCAACAGGAAGATGCCGGTGATCAGGTCCTGTACCAGCTTCTGCGACCCGAAGCCGACCGCCACGCCGACGATGCCGGCGCCCGCCAGCAGCGGTCCGATGTTCACGCCGATCTCGGACAGTACCATCATGCCGCCGACGATCAGGATGGTGATCAGCAGCGCGGTGCGCAGCAGCGGCAGCAGGGTGCGCAGCCGCGCCGAACGGGCCGCCTGCGCCTCGCGGGTCAGCCGGGCGAGGTGGCGCTCGATGGCGCTGTTCACCGCTTCCCATACGGCGATGGCGACCAGCGCGGTGACGATCAGCGTGCCCAGAGTGGAAACCAGGTGCTGGCCGAGCACACTGGCGAACAGCCAGTTGAACGCGCCCAGGCCGCATAGCTGCAGCAGCGCCATCAGGGCCAGGAACAGCACCACGGTGCGCACCGTGCTGACCAGTACGGGATGGTAGACCCCGAGCCGCGTCTGCAGGCCTGGATAGCGTGCCGTGGTATCGGGGTTCAGCACCAGCGCGCGATCGAGGCCGCCCAGAAGCAGGATCAGCACCAGGCGCGTGGCGATGGCGACGGCCGCGATGCTGAGGCAATAGCGCAGCATCTGAACGTAGCCATGCGGCGCCTCGACCACCCAGCCGAGCCACAGCCCGGCCAGCACCATCAGCGCCAGCCAGTGCCAGACGCGCGCGAACCAGTTGCGCAGCGCGGCGGTGACGCCGGTCGCGCCCTGCGGGGCGTGCAGCCAGCGCCGGACAGCGCGGCGCTTCTGCACGACGACGATGCCGAGCAGGATGTGGTTCACCAGGGCGACCGCCTTCAGCAGACCTTCATGTGCCGCGTCCGACATCCCCAGCAGCAGCCCCACCTCCGCCGCCGCATAGCCAAAGACGCCCACGACGATGATCCGGCGCGACCAGCGCATGGCATAGCCGGCTGTGTCGTCCCGGATGGCGAGCAACCGCAGTCGCCTCGCCGCCGGCGAGAACATCATGCGTGCGACACAGAGCAACGCCGAGCACAATGCGTAGGCGTCGATCACCGCCAGCAGCACAAGACGCGGCAGGTCGGCTCCGCCCAGGGAAGTCGCGGCGAGCAGATGCGTGACCACAAGGAACCCCAGCACCGGCAGCAGTTCCAGGAACAGCCGGGTCAGCACCAGGGGAACGCGGCGCAGCAGGGTGACCGCCGCGATGCGGCCGCGGCCTGGCGGTTCGGTTTCCCCGTGCTCGGCTCGTGCCTCGGCGCCCTCTTCCTCCACGGCGTGATTGCCATCGGGAGCGCGGAGGGTCAGGGCCAGAATGGGCCGGTCGACGAGGCGATTGAGCCCCCACTGCACAGCCAGCCCGATCAGCAGGACCAGGACGAGCCGCCAGGCTGTGTCCAGCAGCACGCCATGCGCCCACGAATCGGTGGCCATCGCCTTCAGCCAGACCCAGAGCAGCGGGATGCTCCGGATCGTCCCGAATGTCGCAATCGTCTGGCGGGACAGCCGATTGAGAAACCCCGATGCGCCAACCAGGACCTCGGCGCCCAGGCTGTCGGGCGCGACTGTGGCGGACGCCTTCGGTTGCGGCTCGGCCTGCGCGATGGTCTTGAGCGTCGCGATGAGCTGATCGCGCCTGGCGGGGTCCTGCAACACGTCGAGCGTGTGCTGTGCCTCCTCCCGCGTCGCCTGGGCTCTGGCGGGTGCAAGCCACAGGCAGGCCAGAAGGCAGGCGAGAACGAGAACCGGAAGCCGCCAAGGAAACCGTGGGTGTCGCATGCGTCGCCTGTACACGAGGGTGCGATATCGGGCGAGAAAAGCGCGAAGGCTTGGGCAGGAGCCCGCGGGGCCCTACATGACCCGCATGAAGATCTTTCTCGCCCTTTGCGTGGCGCTGCTGATGTTTGCCACCCTGGGCGTGCTGTTCGCCGGCCTGGTCGGTCTGGCGCGGGGCGGCGGCGATCCGGCGCGCTCCAACCAGTTGATGCGGTGGCGGGTCATCCTGCAGGGCGCCGCACTGCTGCTGTTCCTGCTGCTGATGACCCTGCTGCGCTCGTGACCGGCGTTTGACGGCCCCGGTTTGACAGTGTTCGGGCCGCTGCATATGGTCCGCGCCCTCTATTGCAGGTGCGAACAGGCGGGCGTGCCGCCGCGCGGAAACGCAACATCCCTGGATATGGCGTCATGAAGATACTGGTCCCGGTGAAGCGGGTGGTCGATTACAACGTAAAGGTCCGGGTGAAGGCGGACGGCTCCGGTATCGAAACCGCCGGCGTGAAGATGTCGATGAACCCGTTCGACGAGATCGGCGTGGAGGAGGCGGTGCGCCTGAGGGAAAAGGGCGTCGCCACCGAGATCGTCGCGGTCTCGCTCGGCGTGCCGCAGTGCGCCGAGACGATCCGGACCGCACTGGCGATGGGCGCCGACCGCGGCATCCTGGTGGAGACCGATGCCGAGCTGCAGCCGCTCGCCGTCGCCAAGCTCTTGAAGGCGATCGCCGAGAAGGAGCAGCCGAAGCTCATCATCCTGGGCAAGCAGGCGATCGAAGACGTCATGAATGCGACCGGCCAGATGCTGGCCGCGTTGCTGGGCTGGCCGCAAGGCACGTTTGCCTCGAAGATCACGATCGATGGCGATGCCATCACGGTTACGCGCGAAGTGGACGGCGGGCTGGAGACGGTCGCGTTGACGCTGCCGGCCATCGTCACCACCGACCTGCGGCTGAACGAACCGCGGTATGCGTCGCTGCCCAACATCATGAAGGCGCGCAAGAAGCCGATCGACCACCTGAAGCCGGCGGAGCTCGGGGTCGATCCCACCCCGCGGCTGACGACGCTGAAGGTGGCGGAGCCGCCGAAACGCAAGGCCGGGGTGAAGGTCGGCTCGGTGGCCGAGCTGGTGACCAAGCTGAAGACCGAAGCGAAGGTGATCTGAGCGATGACGGCACTGGTTCTGCTGGAATTCGACGCCGCGGGGATCAAGCAGCCGTCGCGCAGCGCGGTCGCGGCCGCCGGGAAGCTAGGCGAGGTCCATGCGCTGATCGCCGGCAACGCGGTCGATGCCGGCGCCCAGGCGGCGGCGAAGTTGCCGGGGGTGGCGAAGGTGCTGAAGGCGGAGGCGCCGGCACTGGACCATCTGCTGGCCGAACCGACCGCGGCGCTGCTGGTCGCCCTGGCACCGAACTACGATCACCTGCTGGCGGCAACCACGGCGGTGGGCAAGAACATCATGCCGCGCGTCGCGGCACTCCTGGACGTGCAGCCGATCAGCGACATTGCCGAGGTGATCGACGCCGACACGTTCGTCCGCCCGATCTATGCCGGCAACGGCATGGCGACGGTGAAGTCGTCCGACCCGAAGAAGGCGATCACGGTCCGTGCCGCGAGCTTCGACCCGGTCGCGACCGAAGGCGGCAACGCGCCGATCGAGGCGGTGAACATCCCCGACCTGCCGGCGATGTCCCGCTTCGTCTCCGCCGAGTTGTCGAAGAGCGAACGGCCGGAGCTGACCGCGGCGCGCGTGGTGATCTCCGGTGGCCGCGGCATGCAGTCCGGGGAAAACTTTAACCTTTTGGAACCAATTGCCGATAAGTTGGGTGCCGCGGTCGGGGCCTCCCGCGCCGCGGTGGATGCCGGCTTTGTCCCGAACGACTACCAGGTGGGACAGACCGGAAAGATCGTCGCCCCGGAGCTTTACATTGCGGTCGGAATCTCGGGTGCCATCCAGCACCTGGCCGGGATGAAGGACAGCAAGGTGATCGTGGCGATCAACAAGGATGAGGAAGCGCCCATCTTCCAGGTCGCCGACTATGGCCTGGTGGCTGATCTGTTCAAGGCTCTGCCCGAGCTGAAAGAGGAACTGGAGCGCTCCTGAATGAATGTCGAAGTAAAGCCTGCCCCCTCCGCCGGCGCCATGCTGACGGAGCCGCCGGAGATCGCGCGCGTGGGTGTGATCGGTGCCGGGCAGATGGGCAACGGCATCGCGCATGTCTGCGCGCTGGCGGGCCTGGACGTCACCATGCTGGACGTGAAACCGGCCGCGCTCGACGCGGCGATGACGACCATCACCCACAACATGGACCGCCAGGTGAACCGCCGGCTGATCGCCGAGGAGGACAAGTTCGAGGCATTGGGGCGCATCCGCACCAGCCTGGACTACGCCGAACTGGGGGAGGCCGATTTCGTCATCGAGGCGGCGACGGAAAAGGAAGAGACCAAGCGCGCGATCTACCAACTGCTCACGCCGCACCTGAAGCCTGACTGCCTGTTGGCGTCGAACACCTCGTCGATCTCCATCACCCGGCTGGGCGCGGCGACCGACAGGCCGGAAAAGTTCATCGGCATGCACTTCATGAACCCGGTGCCGGTGATGAAGCTGGTGGAGATCATCCGCGGCATCGCCACCGACGAGCCGACCTTCCAGGCGGTGCGCGCGCTCGCCGACAAGCTGGGCAAGACCGCCGCCGTGGCCGAGGATTTCCCCGCCTTCATCGTCAACCGCATCCTGGTGCCGATGATCAACGAGGCAGTCTATGCGCTGTATGAAGGCGTGGGCTCGGTCTCGGGCATCGACACGTCGATGAAGCTTGGCGCGAACCATCCGATGGGACCGCTGGAGCTCGCCGACTTCATCGGGCTGGATACCTGCCTTTCCATCATGCAGGTGCTGTACGAGGGGCTGTCCGATTCCAAGTACCGGCCCTGCCCGCTGCTGGTAAAGTATGTCGAGGCGGGGTGGCTCGGACGCAAGACCAAGCGCGGGTTCTACGACTACACGGTGACCCCGCCGCGGCCGACGCGCTAACCCGCGTCAGGGAACCAATCGCCCAACACCTGTGCCTCGGTGTAATCGAGCCGACCTGGGTCGACGCCAGGCGCTTCGCCGTGATCGGCCAGCGCGATCGAAACTTGGCGTCGCGCAGCAGGGAGCTCTTTCTCAATGACCTGTCCCACGGTCTGCCGCAGGCTTGGCGAGTCTTCGAGGACCGCTTCGACCTCGCTGCGCTGCGCCACGATCGTCTCGCGCCATCCGGCCCGCGGGTCCGCCGCTGGCGACGTCTGCAACTTGAGGAGATGCACAAGGATGGTCCGAATCCGGCTCGCCAGCTCGCGCCCCTGCGATCTGCCCAACGATTCGATCTCCTCGGCGACGTTCTCCCAATCGATCGGCAGGTTGGTGCCGGCTCGGCCGGCGTCGCGCAGCGCGCGTGCCTGCTCCGCGGCCCACAGCGCCAGGTCCGTGTCGTAAGCCTTATCCGTCGTGCCGCCTCGCGAATTCATCGGCCGAACGCGGGATACTCGGCGCGATCCTCCAAAGCCTCGGTACCCTCGGTCGGCAACGCCACGTAGTGGTTCAATGCCGCGTTGATATCGCCCTCCCAAGCGTCGCGCGGCAGCTCGTACAGCAGCTCGACGCTGTAGCCGTTCGGGTCGCGGATATACACGCTGTGAGTCATGCCGTGCTCGACCCTGCGCTCAAACGCCACGCCACGGCTCCGCAGGAACGCAAGCTGGCGCAGCCACGCGGCCCGGTCCGGCAGCGCGATCGCCACATGGCCGATCGGGTTCGGTCCCGTCGGCAAGGTCATGTCCGGCGTATCGACCAGCGCGATGTCGTGGTGATGCACCTTGCCGTCGCGCACGCCGCTGTAGAAGCGCATCGCGCCGCGCCGGACACCGCCCAGCCCCGGCGGCACCTCGCCGACCTGACGGAAGCCGAGCGTCTCGGTCCAGAACCGGTGAGACGCCTCGATGTCGCGCACGTTCAGCACAAGATGGTTGAGGCCGACCGGTGTCACCGCCGTCGAAGCCGGACTGTCGTTCACTTCGCGCACTCCCTCCTGCTGGCCAGCACCAGAATATGGCATGCGCGCGCCCCTCTGCCAGCGATCGTCCGCCCGTTCCGGTCGGAAACATCGGAGGACGCGAAGCAAAGGCTGAACTCAGAGCACGGCCGCGGGAGATTGACGCGCCTGGGGTGCGGCAATCTCAGACGCGAATCACTCCCTCAGGCAAAGTCTACTGGCTGGCCCCAAGAGGCGCGCGCGGTTCTGTCCGGCCAAGGGCTGCCCAAAAGAGGCAAGCGAACCAACCCAGCACAGTCCAGCCGAACACCAGATTGGTGACGGCCAGGGCAGTGCGATCGGTCAGTTCGCGATGAATCGCGAGGCCTGTCGGCACTGTATAGGCGATCAGCAGGACGGCGAGGATGGATGCGGACAACATCGGCAGCTCCTCCAGAGGGTGAGAGAATGGCGCACCCAGCGTTAAGGCCCGGTATAGTCCGGCCCATCCCTGACCTGGCGGGTCAACGTCACTTCACCCGCGTCGCCTTCGGCCCACTCGCGCCGCCCATACAGCTCATGCGCCATAGTCTTACGCCAGGGTTAGTCGTGCAGCTCGCCGAGATGTGGCCAGCGGAACACGGCTGCCGCTCTTCGAATGATCGCAGTTGCCAGAGTGGTGCCGTTGTCCGAATTGGCCATGACGACGATGCCCTGTCCCGTCGACGGGAAGATCAGCATATGGCCCTGGTAGCCGACATTCTGTCCGCGCTTCATCAGCACGAACGATCGGCCAGCGCCGCTGACGGCGGCACCAAGCCCGTAGGGGCCCCCGTTCTGTCGCTTCAGCATCTCCCGCGCCATCGCCTGACTGAGCAGCGTGTCATTCTCGCCTCTCCAGGACCTGGAGATCGCGATCAGCAGCCGGGCGAGGTCGGTCGGTGTGGACCACAGGCCGCCTGCCGCCGCCTCCGGCATCGCGCGCCAGCCGCCCGGCACCTCGGCCCCGCTCGACAGGTGTCCGGTGGCCATGTGCTCGCCTGCCACGGGGGACCGTTGGCCGAAGAAGCTGCCGTCCATGCCTGCCGGTTGCAGGACGAGGTCTCGCGCCACGTCGGCGAATGGTTGCCGGGTGGCGTCCTGGATCAGCGCCTGGACGATTTCGTAGCCGCCGCCGGAATAGGCATAACCCGTCCCCGGCACGCGGATCACCCGCAGGGATGGGGAGTTGGCCGGGGCGACGCCTCGGAGGATCTGGACCAGGTCGGGCAGAGGCGCCTCGCGCGCATAACCCACATAGCCCGGGACGTTGATCCCGGCGGTCATGCTGAGAAGCGCGCGCAGGGTGACCGGGTGGTGGCGGGTCAGCGGCGTTCGCGGGACGTGCCACGAGGTCAGCAAGGCGTTGACGTTGCGATCGAGGGCGAGCCGCCCTTCCTGGACCAGCCGCAGTGCCGCGACGGCGGCGACGGTCTTGGACATCGAGCCGGCCTGGTAGGCGGTAAGCGTCGATGCGTTCCCATACGCGTCCGCCCAGGTAATCCGGTCCTCGCCGATCACCGCGATGCTCACGGATGGCACCTTGAGTGCCCGCAGCGCCTGCGCCAGGGTCAGCCGCCGGGACGGCTCCCCCGGCGGCTGCACATCGAGCGTGGTTTCGAGTTGCTTCGCCGTTTGTGCCGCGCGTGGCTGCGCGAGACAGCCGCCGCTCGCCCCCGAGCAAACGAGCATCACGGCGACGAGGGCGGCCTCCAGCGCTCCGGCGCCGCGCCGCCACCTGCCAGGCCCTGAACGCCGCACTACCGCGCCAGGGCGCCGAGGATCTTCGCCAGCATCTCCAGATGGCGTGCGTGATCGCCGGCGAAGCGCAGGATCAGGTCCGTCGCGCCGGCCTTCGCATAGCCGGCGAGCCAATCCGCGGCGCCTTCGGCGGGTCCGGAATACACCGCCTGCCGCCGGCGCAGCACTTCGGCGGGGGTGCCATAGTAGCCTTCCAGAAACGCGTCCATCCGCGCGCCTGCACGAGCAGCGTCCTGGTCGATCGAGAGGGAGAGGTACATCGCGGCCGAAATTCCCGCCGGATCGCGGCCCGCGGATCGGGCGATTGCCTGGAGCTCGGTCAACTGGCTGGCAAATGTCGCAGAATCGGGCGCGTTGGGGAACCAGCCATCGAACCGCTCGCCGACCCGCCGCAGGCTCGCCGGGGTGTTGCCGCCGATCCAGATCGGCGGACCGCCCGGCCGATGCGGCACCGGGGCCAGCACACCGCCGCGCACCGGCCAGCGTCCGTGCCAGTCCACCGGCTCGCCGCGCCACAGCGCGCGGCACAGGCCCAGCCCCTCCATCATGCGTCCGACACGCTGCTCGAACGGGACGCCGCAGGCGGCGAACTCGGCGCGGATGTTCGGCACGTCGCGCGCAATGCCCACGCCCAGGATCAGGCGTCCCTCGGCGACCTGATCCAAGGTCGCCACCTGCTGCGCGAGCAGCACCGGATTGCGCAGCGCCGGCAGCAGCACAGCGGTCCCCAGCACCACCCGAGGCACCCGGGCGGCGACGGCGGCGAGCAAGGTCAGCGGATCGTGACGCGGCCGCGCCAGCACTGAATCGCCGACCCAGACCGAGTGATAACCCAGCGCTTCGGCGCGCTGTGCCAGCGCCAGCAGGGACGCGGCGTCGTGCCGGCCCGCGATGATCTGCTCGCGCGTCGGCAGCAGGTATCCGATGTTCGGCGGCATGCGCTTCGCTCCCGGTGGCGGGAGCAGGGTAACGCCGGGAGGCGCCTCAGCCATAGCGCCGGCGGCACGCTCTCCGCCGCCGGGGCAGCGAGCGATCAGCCCCGCTTGCGGCGCAGCAGGCCGAGGCCGAACAGTCCGGAGCCGATCAGCAGCAGCGTCGCCGGTTCGGGGACCGCGGCGAGGCTGACGCCGTCAATCTCGTTGCCGATCGACGGCGAACCGCCGATGCCGCTGGTATCGACGGCGGCGAAGCTGAGCAACTCGCTGGCTGCCAGCGAATGCGGTCGGCATCACCACGTTCCAGAAGTCGATCTCGGTCTCGTTGTTGTTGCTGCTCCAGCCGGGACGCCGCCGTTGGGGTAGATGTTCCACGCGGTTCCGACACTTGTCGCCTCGAAAGAGCCGTTTACGACGAGATCAGGGGCAGCACGGGCGGTGCGGAGGCCGGCGCAGGGCGAGGACTGTCAAGCTTTCCGACTCGTGCCGGCAACGCAAAGTTCGAGTGCCGCGAGTTCGGCGTCGAGACCGCGGCGAAACGCCGGATCCGCAGGCTTCCGTCCGGCGAAGCCGAGCCGGGCATCCAGCCGCCCGTCGGTCACGGTCACATTGGCCCAGCCGATGATCTCGTATCCGCGCAGCAGCGGCATCGCGTAATAGCCGAAGCGCCGCTCTCCGGGCTTGGTGTAGGCCTCGAACCGGTAGTCCCAGCCCCACAGATGCTCGAAGCGGCGGCGCTCCCAGACGATCGGGTCGAACGGCGCCAGCAGTCGCACCGCCTGCGGATCACCGCGCCGCTTCGGTGCGCCGGCAGGCCAGTAGTAGTGCTGGCGATCGAGCTCTCCGCGCTCCACTTCGCCCGAGGCGAGCAGCACCGCGAGCGCCTGCCGCCATCCGCCGAGACCGGGCGCGCCGCGGCCGAGCAGGCCGAATGTGCCGGCCAGTCCCGCCTCGGCAAGCGGGGCGAGGATGCCGACGACCAGCAGGACGATCCGGCGGGCCCTTTCCTCGGGCGGCAGCGGTTCGGGCCGCGGCCCGGCGGCCTCGTAAACCCGGATACCGTCGCGCCGGCCGGATACCCGCAGCAGGCCGTGATAGTGCAGGCTTTGCAATGCCCGCGTCGTTGCCTGCGAAAACCCGCCCCAGCCGTTTACCGCCCGTTCGCGCCCAAACCGCTCGGCGAGCTGGGCGGGGTGCGTCGGGCCATGCTCGCGCACGAAGGCCAGAACGCGGGCGGCCGTTTCGTCCGGCACCTGCCAATAGGCGGAGCCGGCGCGCGGGTGCAGCAGGCCATGGGTTTCGCGCGGCATGAAGCCGTAGGCGTAGAGGAAGTCCTCTTCCAGGCCGAGGCTGGCGAAGCGCCGCTCCAGATCGCCCGCGCGATAGCCGGCAACCCGATGCCGCAGGATCAGGTCCTGCGCCCGCGCCGGCGCGCGGATCGGATCGGCCTGCACGAAGCCGGCTCCGGCGATCGCCCGGGCCAGGGTTGTCGCGGGCCGCAGCGAGTTCACCACAGCCTGGCGGCGGAGCGCGACCATCGTCAGTTTGCCGGCCATCGGTCCGCGCGCGCCTCCCGCTGGGGACAATAGAGCGGCCCCACCTCTTCACGAAATCCGAATCGTCCCCATGATCGGCGGGCGAGCAACAAGGGGGAGAGACAGGTGCCCGCACGTCTGATCGGATTCGTGCTGGCGGCCAGCGTGTGCGCTGGTGCCGCCGTGGCGCAGAACGCGCCGCCTACCCGCATCCGCGGCACCATCGCCGCGCTGAACGGCCAGGTCCTCAGCGTCGATACCCGCGAAGGATCGAAGCTCGACGTCCTGCTGAAGGATCCGCTGACGGTGGCAACGGTGAAGCGGTTCGATCTCGCCGACATCAAACCGGGCAGCTACGTCGGCATCGCCACCAGGACCGGTGCCGGCGGGGAGCAGGACGCCATCGAGGTGCTGGTGTTTCCCGAGGCGATGCGTGGCGCCGGCGAGGGACATTATCCGTGGGACCTTGAAGCAGGCAGCATGATGACAAATGGCACCGTGACCGGCACGGTGGACGCTAGGTCAGGCCGCGAACTGAACCTGTCCTTCAAGAACGGCAGCGAGAAGATCGTCGTTCCGCCGGGCGCGCCGATCGTGACCTTCGCGCCCGCAGAGAGGTCGGACCTCAAGCCGGGTGCCAGGGTGATGTTCGGTGCGACGAAGGACGCCGAGGGCAAGCTGGCGGCGAGCCGCGTCACCGTGGAGACCAACGGGGTGGCTCCGCCGATGTAGCGGGCCGCGTCAGCAGGGTTGATCCCACCAGGCGGCGGCGGTCGGCGTTGCGGCGCGCCCGCTCGACCTTGTTCTGCTCGACGATGCGAAGAGCGTGCTCTGCCGTCGCCACGGCCTCGGACGCTGCTGCGCGCGCGGCCGCTGCCCGCGCCAGCAGGGCGCGGTTGCGCCGGATCAGCGCCTCCGTCCGCTCCCACTCTTCCATTGTCCAGATGCAACGCACCTGCCCGGCGAGGGTTCTCGACTCCACCGGGAAATCACGATCAGAGATCGGAGGTGACAGCAAGCTGGCCATGGCGGGGGCAAGGAGAATCGAACCTCCGTATGCAGGCGGGGCGCTGGGCAGCCCAGTCCGGTTCGACAGAATCTGTGGCCGGTTCGCTGGCAGCATGCGGCATTTGGCGGTGACCCGGCCGCCATACCTTGTCCAGGTCTGCGTCCGGCCCAGCAGCGGGACCACAACGTACCCCCGCAGACGCAATCGTCCGCGGTCATCGACCGACAGGCGCGCGCTATAGGTCTGGCCGTCCTCCGGGTTGGTGATCTTGCCGGTCCATTCGCCGGGGTCGGATTCGACGAGGCCCTGGATGATCTGTAGGCCACAGCGCGAATTCCCATGCACATCGTTGGGCACAGGTTGGCCTGACGAGGCGGCCGCCAGGCCCACGATCCGGCCGCAATACAGCGAGCCGCAGGGTTCGATGTCGATGACGCCGCCACGATCCTCGGTCAACCAGGCGCCTTCGATTGGCACCGCCGCGGTTCCCGCTCCGCACGTGAGCCCAACACTCAGGGCCAGTGCGGCCACGAGTTCGACCGCAGGAGTCACTCGCATCGATGCCGACCACCGCTCCACAAAAAAGCAACGCCCTGACGCATTGAGGGGGCTCAGTCAGATGCGCACGCAAGAGCATCGAAGCCGTTCATTGCCCGTCCCGCTGGCGCCACGGGCCTCAGGAGCCTGGCTCGGCCGCAGACAGTGACGGTACGCGCCTGAACGGCTGGAGCGGGTGAGGGGAATCGAACCCCCGTGAACAGCTTGGGAAGCTGCCGTTCTACCATTGAACTACACCCGCACTCCGGGCGAATTTACCGCAGCGGACAAAGCGGACGCAATCGGCGGTGGCCGCGGTCCGGGGGGAAAGCTCGATGCCCGGTTCCTTCAGGCCAGACGTGACGCTGCCAGCGCTTTGGACGGACCGTCCCGACTGGCTGACCCGTCTGCGCGCGCTGGCGGCGACCGGCCACATCGACCAGGCCGAGGCCGAGCAGTTGGCGCATTTCGCTGATCACGGCTGGCTGGTGATGCAGCGGGCGATCGAGCCTGACCTGGTCGATGCGTTCGTCGCCGACATCCGCCGCCTGCACCAGCACCCGGGCTATTACGCCACCACCGACTTCCGCGGCGGGCGCCACCAGAAGCTGAACGGCAACCAGCCCGATACGCTGGAGAGCATCTACGACCTGTATGTCAATCTTCAGACCTCGCGCCGGGTGTGCATGCATCCGCGGATCACGCGGTTCCTCGGCCAGGTGTTCCAGGCCAAGGTGCTGGCGTTCCAGCAACTGCTGTTCCAGGTGACCAACGGGCATCAGTGGCACCAGGATCCCGCCTATGTGGTTGTCGATACGCCGACCTTCCTGGCGGCGACCTGGATCGCGCTGCAGGACATCGAGGAAGGCTCCGGCGAGCTTGCCTACTACGACCGCAGCCATCGCCTGCCGCA
>DATBKQ010000204.1:0-12662 GCA_036555825.1 Acetobacteraceae bacterium
GCTCCAGGTCGGCGGCGGCTCGGTCCGCCAGATCGCGGACGTTCTGGGGAAGTTCGGGCTCTCGCGCCCGCTGGTGGTCACCGATCCGTTCATGGTGTCGTCGCGCCATGTGAACAACTGCCTCGATCCGCTTGCCGCCGCCGGCATCGCGGTCACGGTGTTCAGCGACACGGTGGCCGATCCTACCGACACAGTGATCGAAGCCGGTGTGGCCCAGTTGCAACGCGGCGCGTTCGACTGCCTGATTGGTTTTGGCGGCGGCTCACCGATGGATACCGCGAAGGCGATGGCGATCCTGGCGGCCTCTGCCCAGGGCCGTGGGGGCAAGATGCGCGATTACAAGGTGCCGGTCGCGGCCGACAAGGGCGCACTGCCGGTGATCGCCATCCCCACTACGGCGGGCACTGGTAGCGAGTGTACCCGTTTTACGGTGATCACCGACACCGAACGCAACGAAAAGATGCTGATCGCCGGGCTCGGTGCGCTGCCACTCGCCGCCATCGTCGACTATGAACTGACCTACAGCGTGCCCGCGCGCACCACCGCCGACACGGGCGTCGACAGCCTGACCCATGCGCTGGAGGCGTTCGTCTCCAGGCGTGCCAATCCGTTCTCCGATGCGCTCGCTGTCTCCGCCATGGGGCTGATCGGGCGGCATATCCGCACGGCGTATGCCGAACCGCGCAATGCCGCGGCGCGCGAAGGCATGATGCTCGGCGCGACCCAGGCGGGATTGGCGTTCTCCAACGCCTCGGTCGCGCTGGTGCACGGCATGTCGCGGCCGATCGGGGCGCATTTCCACGTGCCGCACGGTCTTTCCAATGCCATGCTGCTGCCAGCGATCACCCGCTTCTCGGTCCGCGGGGCGGAGGCGCGCTATGCCGAGGCATCGCGCCGCATCGGCTTCGCCAATGAACGCGACAGCGATGCAGCCGCGGCAGCCAAATTGGTTGCCGGGCTGGAGGCATTGAACAAGGAGCTGTCCGTGCCCTCGCCCGCCGAGTACGGCATCAACGCAGCCGCCTGGAACACCAGGATGGAACTGATGGCGGAGCAGGCGCTCGCCTCCGGCAGTCCCGGCAACAATCCGCGCGTGCCCGACAAGGCGGAGATTGTCGCGCTGTATCAGGAGGTCTGGACCGGCGCGGCTCGCAACGCTTGATCGGCGACCGCTGAATCGTGAGCACGTTCGGTCGCGGTATCCGAATTGCTCTCTGTGGAGATCTGTAAGCCGGCCAGAATTGCGCCCACGGTCGCCGACCACGGCACTGGCCGAAACTCTCGCCGCACCTCTGCTTCCCATCGCGTCAGCCCTGGCCGGTCTTCGATGGTCTGCCGGATCACCTGATACGCATCATGCAGGCTATCCGGATCGATGATCCGCACCAGCTTGCCGCCTGCCTCTGGCAGCGATGTCCGGTTCGATATGATGCAGGGCTTGCCGAACGCGAGGCTCTCGGTCACCGGGAGGCCCCACCCTTCGTAGAACGACGGAAACACCGTAAACAGACAGCCGCGGTAGAGCTCCGCGAGCTCGGCATCTATCGGATCCTCGATCACAACCAACTTGCCGTCGAGATGGTCGGTATTGGCGATCTGCCGCATGAGGTCTTCGACGAGCCAGCCGATCCGCCCGGCAAACACCAGCGTCGGCACGGTTTCGGCGGGCATCTCATCCAGCAGTCGACGCCACACCCGGAACAGTAGCGCGTGGTTCTTGCGTGCCTCTATGGTGGAAACGAACAGAACGTAGCTGCCAGCTTGCGGCAGGTCCTGTCTTCCGGACGCGCCGGGCGATTGAAGCTGGTAGCCGAAGCCGGTCCCTATGGGGATCGGCACGACGCGACCGGGGAGGGCAATCACAGCCTCGCTGGCGTAAGCCTCCACATCGGCCGCGGTCGCGCGCGATATGGCAAACACGAAATCGCACAGCGGCAGAAGGGTTTCGAACCGCTCCCGGAACCACTGCACGAGTCCGCGATCACACCATTCGGGCCGGCGGATCGGGATAAGGTCGTAGACCAGCAACGCGAATCGCAGGCCTCGTTCTCGTTGCGCGCGGATCAGCGTCGCATAATCCGGATGCGACCAGGGTGCGCCCAATGCGAGAAGTATATCGCCTGGAGCCGCGCATCCGTCGAAAGCACCTGCAACTCGTGCCACAGGTCCTGCGCCGCCGCGGGAGCACTCGGTCGTCGGTCGGGATGGCCGCATGACCCAGCGCCTGCGGCGGTGTCGCAGTTCGTGCCATATCGCCCTGGCCAGTCTTCTCCAGGCACGGAATGCTTCACCTTGGGTCAGCACGGCGTTGATCACGAGAGGTCGTAATCCAGGCGCCAGCCGATGCAGCCATCGGCCCATGAAACGGCGTGCCGGCGGCACTGGAGCAAGCCCGCCTGCGGAAGCGGTCGACGGCGTGGGCTCCCGATCGGTCAACCCCTCGAACACGTCGGCAACCTCGTCCCAAGAGACGGTACGAAATGACTTGCGTGCGCTATCGTGACGAACAAATTGCACGAGTGCCGATGTACTCCGATCTTCCCACATGGTCCGATAGATTTCGAACGCCATGCGCTGAATCCCGCTCGGGCGCTTGTTGCCACGGGCGTACACGAACATGTCCTCGACATCGATCCAGAGCCGGACCGGCAACGCGCTAGGTCTCCTCTGCGGGGGCCCGGACCCGCGTGCGCCAGTCGTCGAATACATCCCGCAAAGTTCTCTCCCAGGTGATGGCGGGGGTCCAACCGAGTCCCTCTCGCGCCAGTGTCGCATCGCCGCACGCGAAAGGCACATCACGCTTGCGCTTGCGGGCAGGATCGACCCTCACTTCGGCGGTTATGCCGGCAAGCGCCTGTAGATCCGAGAGGATGTCGCCGACCCGGCGCGCCTTGCCAGAGGCCAGGTTGAGGATTGCGCCCGGTGGCAAGGTTGTTGCTTTGTCGACGCATGCGAGATAGGCAGCACAGACGTCTCGCACATCCAGGAAATCACGTCGCGCGTCGATGTTCCCGACTTCCAATACCGGCGGCTGGAGGCCGGCGGCGATGCGGGCGACCTGACGAGCAAAGGCGGCAACCACGAACTGCTCCGACTGCCCCGGACCGGTATGATTGAAGGGCCGCAGGCGCACGCAGCGCAGTCCCTGCTCCGCCATACTTCCCAAGGCCAGGTCGGCAGCGGCCTTGGTCGCGGCGTAGGTGCTCATGGGCGCCAATGCGGCGGTCTCGGTGAGTGGTGTCCCGGCGCGGAACGAATCGCCGTAAGCGTCGGCGCTCGAAACAAACAGCATCAGGCACTCAGGCGCATGGCGCCGGATGGCTCGCGCCATATCCAGGGTGCCATGCAGATTGATCCGCCACGCCTGATCTTCATCCTGCTCCGCGCCGCGGACTGTCGATACCGCGGCCAGATGGATGCATACGTCCGGTGCGATATGCCGGACGGTCGCCGCGACCAACTCGCGATCGCGCACGTCGAACGAGGGGGTAAACACTGTCGCTTCATGGCAGGCGGCCGCGAGCCTGGCCGTCAGATGACGTCCGACGAAACCGCTCGCTCCGGTGATCAGAATGCGGCGCGGGGCACGGGCCATATCAGGTCCGCAGTCGCTTCCGATGACGCTCGATGTCGGCATCGACCATCTCTGCGATCATGTCATCGAGCGAGATCGCCGGGTGCCAACCCAGCTTCTGCTGCGCCTTGCTGGCATCTCCGAGCAGAACATCCACCTCGGCCGGCCGCATCAGCTCGCTCCTGCTGACCACATGATCCTGATAGTCCAGGCCTGCGTAGCTGAACGCGATGCGGCAGAAATCCCGCACCGAGGCATTGCGGCCCGTCGCCACCACGTAGTCGTCGGGCTCGTCCTGTTGCAACATCAGCCACATGGCACGCACATAGTCGCGCGCATGGCCCCAATCGCGTTTGGCCTCCAGATTCCCGAGTGCGAGTTCGCGCGCCAGCCCAAGCTTGATGCGCGCTACACCATCGGTGATCTTCCGCGTGACGAACTCGATGCTGCGCAGCGGACTTTCGTGGTTGAACAGAATCCCGGACAACGCATACATGCCGAAGCTCTCGCGATAGTTGACCGTCATCCAGTGCGCGTACAGCTTCGCCACCGCATAGGGAGAACGCGGATAGAACGGCGTTCGTTCATTCTGCCTCGGCTCCTGGATTCGTCCAAACATCTCGGATGAGGAGGCCTGATAGTACCGCGCTTGCGGCAGCGCAATTCGCATAGCTTCCAGGAGGTTGGTCGCACCCAGGCCAGTAACCTGTCCTGTCAACAAGGGCTGGTTCCACGATGCCGCGACAAAGCTCTGGGCGCCCAGGTTGTATATCTCGCTCGGCTGGTATGACTGCAGTATGCGCATGAGACTGGGGAGGTCGACCAGATCGCCATCGACCAGTTCGATGTCGCTGAGAATGCCGAGCCAGCGCAGCCGTTGGCCGACCGTATCGGACGAGGCGGAGCGCCGCAGCAATCCGATGACCCGGTAGCCCTTCTGCAACAGCAGTTGTGACAGATATGCGCCATCCTGGCCGGTTACTCCCGTTATCAAACAGGTAGGCATATCAGTTTCTCCTGCATTGGCGGGAATTCAGCGGCGGGCGAAGGGGATAAGCAGGCCACTGCAAACAAACAGCCAGTGTTCCGGATCGGCAGCCAGTCCACCGTGACGAATTTGCGATCCGGGACACTAGACCGCGGGCAGCGTGTAGTTCGAGCACGAGGCCGGCAGGCCACGGCCGAGCACCGGCGATATGACCCGATTGACGAGGTCAGCGGCGAAACCGCGCCACGCTTCTCCTGGATCCGTCCAATGCGATGTCGAGGCCTCCGGACGCTCATCCAGTAACCGGTGCAGCACCAGGGCCAGGCTTTCGGGTTGCGGATCGCACAGTCTTGCCTGTTGGTGATCGCTGAGCTGTTCGGCAAGGCCGCCAACGCGGGTCGCTACAACAATGCGTCCGGCCGCGACAGCCGCCGGCGCAACCCCGCTTTGACTTGCCTCGATATATGGCAACACGACCGCGTCGGACCAGGCGATCAACGCGCCGATCTCGTCATCGGGCACCCAACGGTTCTCGACAATGACGCCGGCGGTGGCACGGAGCGCCTCCAGTTCGCTGCTCTCCGGGCCAGAGCCGACCACACGGAGCACCCAGCTTCCGGAAGACGGCAACTCATTCACAGCGGCCCTGAGAAGGTTCAATCCCTTGTAGGGCAGTAACCGTCCAAAAAACAGCAGTCTGAGCGGGCCGCCATGCGCCCGTGGCGGGGGAGGCGGTGGTCCGAACACCAGTGGCGGCAGTCGCAACACGTATAACCGGCAATGTCCCGCCGACACCTGCGTCGCGAGCCGCGCGGCGACGTGTTGGCTCAGAGTAACGATCGCCGCGGCAGATCGCAGAAGCTGGCGCTGCAGGCCCATGAGGAGGGGGTAGCGGTCGCCTGGGTGGAGATCGGCATCATGCACGATCACGACGAGAGGTACACGAAGCCAGCGGAGTGCCGCCGCGCACAACAGGTCCAGATGCCCGGGCATGGCGCAGACCGCGATATCGGGACCCAGTGCGCGAAGCCGTCGAACCAAATGGAGTAGCACTGATGGTGCCTGCAGCAGGCGCCAGACGAGGCCGGCGCTGCCATCACCGGAAAAGACCGGCAGGACACAGTCGGGAGCCTCTTCGGCTTGCAGGATCTCAGCACCAGTCGACAGCGACAAGAAGGCCTCGGTCCGCGGGAGCGATCGCAATGCTTCGGCAAGGCGTACAGCAAACAACGGGCCGGCCCCACGGCGGCCCCATTGCCAGACGAGGATTTTCATCGGCCGCGCTTCTTGAACTGACCGGCGTCTTTCGTCAACGACCGGGCGAGCGACACTGATCACGCGCTTTCCGCATGCAATGCAGGCAGCATCTCCGGAACCTGCCCAATCCGCAGACCAAGGTCGTTCACGGCTTTCGCCAGCCCCTCGGTTCCCAGCCGCTGCAAAGCCGCGACACGTCCGGCCTCGCCAAGCGAGTGTCTGAGGGCGGGATTGTCGGCCAGCCGCCGCAACCAGTCCGCGGCGTGGGCATGATCCGGCTCGGCCCACTGGGCGCCGCCGACTGTGTAAATCCCTCGCGGGTCCACCGCGGGCACCAGCCGGGACCGGATCAGGGCAGCGCAATCCTCGTCCATGAATTCCATCGTTGCCGACCAGGCAGTGGCAATCACCGGTTTGCCGAGCAGCATCGCCTCGGCGGCAACCAGACCGAACCCCTCGCTACGGTGCAGTGACACCACGATATCGGCCGCGGCGGTCAGCGCCAGCGACGAGGCCGGCAAAAGCGTGTCGGTAATCAACCGGATGTTGGCGGCATCGGCCGCGGCCGCGAGTTGCGAGAAGTCCTGCGGGGCATGATGCGGATTGCCGACCTTCAGAACCAGCACCCGGTCCGCGCGTGCGCCGAACGCCATCCGGAAGGCTGCGATCGTGCCAAGCGGGTTCTTCCGCATAAAGGAAGAGGCGAGATTGAACGACGCAAGTACGATCACCGCCTCCGCTGGAAGGCCGAAATCGGCGCGGCCAAGCGGTGCCGGGGCGAGCGGCTCTGTCGCCACAGGCGGAGTGACGACCGCGATCGGCCCTTCGACCAGGCGGGCCAGCGCGTTGGCGGTGAATTGCGACGGCGCCCAGACGTTGTGCACGAACCTTGCCCCAGGTCCCCATGCCGGGGGGGTCACCGGCAGCTCCCAGTACCAGTACCCGATAATGCGGCGGTTGCGCGTCAGTCCCCGTGGCAGACGGGCCAGCACCAGCGGCAGCAGCGGCGGGTTGACGTGCAGGACGAGAGGAGCGCCCGAAGGCTGAGGCAGTGCGGGCGAAGGCATCGGCGGCAGGTCGTCGCGATGTGCGGGCAGGTACCGGCCGATATCGACCCCCCAGGCCGGCACCCCGAGCGCGGCGAGCCCACGCAACATCAGCCGCGCACTCTCACCCAGGCCGGAAGCGCGGGTGAGTTCGCCAGCGACGATCACACCGTCCGCCGCTGCCTGCGCCGGTGCGCCAGGCCGTGGTGCCGCGAACGTGGCCAGCCGCATTGCCACGCGGCGGCGTGGTTCAGCCGGCAGGCAGCGCCACAGTCTATGCATCAGCGGTAGCGAAACGGCCATGGATTCTTCCGCGCCTTACCGCGTCACCATGCCATGGACTGTGCTGGCCAGGCCAACCCGAGTGGTTCTGTCCGCCCGGCAGGTGTAGATCGGCACCCAGCCGCGTCCGCTGAGGTAAGTTCATGACCCTGCCACGCACTCCCTCACTGCGCCTTGACCGTCGTCGTGCGCTTGTCACCGGCGCCGGCCGTGGCATTGGCATGGCCGCCGCGGCCGCCTTGGCTCAGGCGGGCGCGCACGTGGTCCTCGTGGCACGCACCGCCCGGGAGGTCGAGTCGGTCGCTGGGCAGATCCGTGACGAGGCCGGCAGCGCCGAGCCGCTGGTGCTCGACGTGACCGATCTGGCGGCGGTAGGGGCCGCAATCGAGCGCCAGGCACCGTTCGACGTTCTGGTCAACAACGCCGGCACCAACCGGCCCGCTCCGTTCCTCGAAGTATCCGAGCAGGACTACGATGCGATCACGACGTTGAACCAGCGGGCGGCATTCTTTGTCGCGCAGGCGGTGGCACGGCGGATGGTGCGGGCCGCCATCCGCGGATCGATCATTCACATTTCCTCGCAAATGGGCCAGGTCGGCAGTGCGCGACGCACGGTATACTGCATGAGCAAGCATGGCATCGAGGGCCTGAGCAAGGCGATGGCGATCGATCTCGCACCCTACGGTATCCGGGTGAACACCATCGGCCCGACCTTCATCGATACGCCGCTGACCCGTCCCTTCTGGAACGACAAGGCCTTCCATGCCGATGTGTTGCGGCGAATCAAACTCGGCCGTCTCGGCACCGTGGAGGACCTGATGGGCGCGGTGGTGTTCCTGGCATCCGATGCTGCCGCCCTCGTCACCGGCACGGCACTGGTGGTGGACGGAGGTTGGACGGCGGAATAGCCTGCCCGCCCCTGGGTCGGGTGGTGCGATGATCCGCTATCTGAAACGTGGCGCGACCGATGAGGAAAAGTTCGAGGCTGATCGCAAGGTACGGCAGACGGTCGAGGCGATCCTCGACGAGGTGACGCGGCGTGGCGATGCCGCGGTTCGGGAACTGTCGGCCAGGTTCGACAAGTGGGAGCCGCCGGCATTTCGACTGTCGCAATCCGAGATCCAGACGCTGATCGACAGCCTGCCGGCACAGGTGATCGAGGACATCAGGTTTGCCCAGGCGCAGATCCGCCGCTTCGCCGAAGTGCAGCGGGCAGCGCTGCGGGATGTCGAAGTTGAAACGCTGCCAGGGGTGTGGCTCGGTCACAGGAACATTCCGGTCGCCAGCGTCGGCTGCTACGTCCCGGGCGGGCGCTATCCGATGGTCGCGTCGGCGCATATGAGCGTGCTGACCGCGAAGGTCGCCGGTGTGAAGCGCGTCGCGGCCTGTACGCCACCGCTACATGGCGTTCCGCCGGCTGCCACGATCGCGGCGATGGCGCTGGGTGGCGCCGATGAAATCTATCTGCTGGGCGGGGTGCAGGCGGTCGCAGCGATGGCACTCGGCACTTCGAGCATTCCCGCGGTGGACATGCTGGTCGGCCCCGGCAACGCCTATGTCGCCGAGGCGAAGCGGCAGTTGTTCGGCCGCGTCGGCATCGACCTGCTGGCGGGGCCGACCGAGACACTGATCATCGCCGACGACACCGCCGATGCCGAGATGTGCGCGACCGACCTGCTGGGCCAGGCGGAGCATGGGCCGACGTCGCCGGCGATCCTGCTGACCACCTCGACGAAGATCGCCGAGCACATCCAGTCGGAAATCGACCGGCAGTTGGCGCGGCTGCCCACCGCGGACATCGCCGGGGTCGCCTGGCGCGACCACGGCCAGATAATCCTGTGCGACACGGATGAAGAGATGGTGGCCGAGGCCGACCGCATCGCATCGGAACACGTGCAGGTGCTGACGCGCGAGCCGCGTTGGTTCCTGGAGCGCATGACCAATTACGGATCGCTGTTCCTCGGCAAGGAAACCAACGTCGCGTACGGCGACAAGGTGATCGGCACCAACCACACGCTGCCGACCCGACGGGCGGCGCGCTACACTGGAGGGCTGTGGGTGGGCAAGTTCCTCAAGACCGTGACCTACCAGGAGGTCAGCCCAGAGGCCACGGCGATGATCGGCGAGTACTGCTCACGGCTCTGCGCGATCGAGAATTTTGCTGCTCATAAGGAACAGGCCGACCTGCGCGTGCGGCGCTATGGTGGCAGGAACGCGGCCGGAGGCTAATATTGACGGCAGGAACGTTAGGGAGCGACGAGATGAGCGAAGAGATCGCCACCCTGGGCGGCGGGTGCTTCTGGTGCCTGGAGGCCGTCTATAAGGACCTGCGCGGCGTGCGCGGCGTGATGTCCGGCTATGCCGGCGGTCATGTCGCGAGCCCCAGCTACAAGCAGGTCTGTACCGGTACTACTGGCCATGCCGAGGTGGTGCAGATCAGCTTCGATTCGAACGAAGTGTCTTACGCCGATCTGCTGCGCGTTTTCTTCACCATCCATGATCCGACCACGAAGGATCGGCAGGGCCACGATGTCGGGCCGCAGTACCGCTCGATCATCCTGACCCACTCGGATGCGCAACGGCAGGCAGCGCAGTCGATCATCAAGGAGGTGGCCGAAGCGAAGGTCTGGCCCGCGCCGATCGTCACCCAGGTCGAGCCGCTGGCCGCCTTCTATGAAGCCGAGCCGGAGCATCACGACTATTTCGCTCGCAACCCGTGGACCGGCTATTGCCAGGCGGTGGTTGCACCGAAGGTGGCAAAATTCCGCAAGACCTTCGCGGATCGGCTGAAGCGTGCGGCGGCGGAGTAACGGCGATGGACTTGGCATTCACCCCTGAAGAGCTCACGTTTCGCGAGGAAGCACGCCGCTTCTTCCGCACCGAGATTCCTCAGTCCATCCGAGACAAGGTGGCGGAAGGCGAGGGGTTGACGCGCGACGACATGTTGACCTCGCAGCGCATTCTGAACGCGCGCGGCTGGGCGACGCCGAACTGGCCGGTGCAATGGGGCGGGCAGGACTGGTCCTCGGTGCAGGTCTATATGTACCAGGACGAGATGCAGCAGGCGAACGTGCCGCCGCCGATCGGCTTCAATGTCACGATGGTCGGGCCGGTGATCGCGCAGTTCGGCAACGAGCAGCAGAAGCAGTATTTCCTGCCGAAGACCGCCAACGCCGACATCTTCTGGTGCCAGGGCTTTTCCGAGCCGGGCTCCGGGTCCGATCTCGCCTCGCTGCGCACGCGGGCCGAGCGCCAGGGCCAGAAGTATGTGATCAACGGACAGAAGATCTGGACCACGCTGGCGCAATATGCCGACTGGATCTTCTGCCTGGTCCGCACCGATCCGGCGGCGAAGAAGCAGGAGGGCATCTCGTTCATCCTGGTGGATATGAAGACGCCGGGCATTACCGTGCGCCCGATCGTCACCATCGACGGTGGACGTGAGGTGAACGAGGTGTTCTTCGACAATGTCGAAGTGCCGGCCGAGAACCTGGTGGGCCAGGAGAACAAGGGTTGGGACTACGCCAAGTTCCTGCTCGGCAACGAACGCACCGGCATCGCCCGGGTGGGTGCGTCAAAGGCGAAAGTCGCGCGGATCAAGGAGCTGGCGTCGATGGAACGCATCGGCGACCGGCCGCTGATCGAGGACCCGCGCTTCCGCGAGAAGCTCGCCGCCGTGGAGGTGGAGCTGAAGGCGCTGGAAATGACCCAGTTGCGCGTCGTCGCCGACGAACGCAAGCGCGAGAAGGGCAAGCAGAATCCCGCCTCGTCGATCCTGAAGCTGAAGGGCTCGGTGATTCAACAGCAACTGACCGAGCTGCTGATGGATGTGGTTGGGCCGTACGTGTTGCCGTATCAACGCGACTTCGACGGCCGCAATGAGCCAGTGATAGGTCCCGACTACGCCACCGAGGCGGCGCCGATGTATTTCAACTACCGCAAGGTCTCGATCTACGGCGGCTCGAACGAGATCCAGCGCAACATCGTCGCCAAGGCGATATTGGGGTTGTGACCGGTAGCCAGTGTCATTGCGAGCGAAGCGAAGCAATCTCGCGCCAGTGCGCACCGACATCGAGATTGCTTGGCCGGGTCGCGCCGGGCCACCGCTTCGCTCCTCGCAATGACAGGGGGGAGTGATGGATTTCGATCTCACCGACGAACAGCGTCTGTTGAAGGACAGCGTGGATCGGCTGATCGCCGATCAGTATCAGTTCGAGCAGCGCAAGAAGTACATGTCCGAGCCAGACGGCTGGAGTCAGGTTGCCTGGCGGCAGTACGCGGAGCTCGGCCTGCTCGGCCTGCCATTCGCGGAGGCGCATGGCGGCTTCGGTGGCGGTCCGGTCGAGACCATGATCGTGATGGAGGCGTTCGGCCGTGGCCTGGTGCTGGAGCCTTACTTCGCCACCGTCATCCTGGGCGGCGGGCTGCTGCGCCGCGCCGGCACGCCGACGCAGCAGCAGGCGCTGCTGCCACAGGTCACCCAGGGCAAGCTGAAGCTGGCGTTCGCGCATGTAGAGCGGCAGTCGCGCTATGACCTGGCCGATGTCGCCACCACCGCGCGGCGGGACGGCGCGGCGTGGGTGCTGGATGGTGCCAAGAGCGTCGTGCTGCACGGCGACTGCGCCGACCGTCTGCTGGTCACGGCACGCGTCTCCGGCAACCGGCGCGATCGGACCGGCATCGGGCTGTTCATGGTCGATCCCACCGCGCCGGGCGCGGGCCGTCGCGGCTATCCGGCGCAGGATGGCCTGCGCGCGGCCGAGGTCACGTTGTCCGGTGTACGCGTGCCGCAGGGCGATGTCCTGGGCGACGCCGGCGGCGCCCTGCCGGCGGTCGAGCATGTGGTGGACGAGGCGATTGCCGCGCTGTGCGCCGAGGCGGTCGGCACCATGCAGGAAATGCATGAGACGACGCTGGAGTACCTGAAGACCCGCCAGCAGTTTGGCCGGCCGATCGGGCAGTTCCAGGTGCTGCAACACCGCTCGGTGGACATGCTGGTGGCACTGGAGCAGGCGCGCAGCATGGCGATGTTCGCCGCCGTCATGGCGGGGGAACAGGACGCTACCGAACGGCGTCGCGCCATTGCCGCGGCGAAGGTGCAGATCGGGCGATCCGGCCGGCATATCGGCCAGGAGGCGATCCAGTTGCACGGCGGCATCGGCATGACGATGGAGTACAAGGTCGGCCATTACTTCAAGCGCATGACCATGATCGACAAGCTGTTCGGCGATGCCGACGCGCACCTGGAGACGCTGGCGCGGCTGGGCGGGCTGTTCGGCAGCGCGAAAGCTGCGTAGCCTCGACTGCCTCGTGAACTGCGATCGGATGAGCGCGTCGGGGATCTAATTCTCAGACCCGCCGAACCCCGTAGAACGCGGCGAACCCCCAGGGGAGGTCAACAAGATCGCGTCGATGAGCAGTCGGGCGGACCCAGTATCCCATGGGAATGTACGGGACGTCCTGCCAAAACTGCATCTGCATTTCCCGAGGGATTCGGCGCTGGCTCTCCAGACCG
>DATBKQ010000205.1:0-2607 GCA_036555825.1 Acetobacteraceae bacterium
TGGCGGTTTCCCCCATCGCTTCGAGCATGGGACCATTCGATACATTATCTCGAAGTAAGAGGACGCCTGCACGAGTGAACGAAGGTGCGCCTGCTGCGCACGCGCCGCGAGCGGCAACGCCGCCGCCGCGCCGCCGAGCAGCGTGATGAACTGGCGGCGCCTCATGTTGGACATGGGGACTTCCGGCCTCCCACCCGGTTTGTCGCGCGCTCAGCCTGCCACAAAGTGGGCGGGAAGTCCCCGCGGCCGAACTGAATCGTTCTGAATCGACGTGGCTCGCTGCAGGCCCTCAAGCCCAGCACGGAGCGCCGCCCTTCGGGCCGACGTCCGATAATGGGATGGTCCGGCCGTGCTCCCGCCCCGCCAGCGAGCGAGGCTGGCGAGGGGCGCCAACTCAAGGAGCATGCCATGACACCCAAACTGAATAGCGCAATCGCCGTGATCGGCATCGATATCGGCAAGAACTCGTTCCACGTCGTGGGCCACGATCAGCGCGGCGCCATCGTGCTGCGGCAGAAGTGGTCGCGCGGGCAAGTGGAAACTCGACTGGCGAACCTGCCCCCGTGCCTGATCGGCATGGAGGCCTGTGTCGGCGCGCATCATCTCAGTCGCAAACTGCACACGCTTGGCCACGATGCCCGGCTGATGCCGGCCAAGTACGTCCGCCCGTATAGCAAGCGGCAGAAGAACGACTTCAATGATGCCGAAGCGATTGCCGAGGCGGTGCAGCGCCCGACGATGAAGTTCGTGGCGACGAAGACCGCGGAGCAACTCGATCTGCAGGCGCTGCATCGGGTGCGCGAGCGGCTGGTATCGCAGCGCACCGGCATCATCAATCAGCTCCGCGCCTTCATGCTGGAACGCGGTATCGCCGTTCGCCAGGGTATCCGCTTCCTGCGTGCGGAACTGCCCCGCATCCTGGCGACGCGCAGCGATGTCCTCTCGCCCCGCATGCTGCGGGTGATCGAGGACCTGGCCGGCGACTGGCGCTGGCTGGACGAGCGCATCGAAGGCTTATCCAGCGAGATCGCGGCACTGGCCGATCAAGATGCGGCATGCAAACGGCTGATGACGGTGCCCGGCGTCGGACCAATCATCTCAAGCGCGATGGTGGCCGCGATCGGTACCGGGGACGTGTTCTCGAAAGGTCGCGACTTCGGCGCCTGGCTTGGATTGGTGCCAAAGCAAATCTCGACCGGAGATCGCACGATCCTCGGCAAGATATCGAAGCGGGGCAATCGCTATCTGCGTGTGCTGTTCGTACAGGCGGCCTGGGTCGTGTTGGTCAGGCTCAAGCCAAAAGACTGGGAGCGCTATGGGCTGAAGTCGTGGATCGAGGCGGCCAAGAAGCGACTGCACCACAACGTGCTGGCGATCGCGCTGGCCAACAAGCTCGCCCGCATCGCCTGGGCGGTTCTCAACAAGGGGCGCGCCTTCGCGTGCGTCAAGACCGATGCGATGGCGTGCCGACCTGCTTGAGCTTCGCGCCGTGCTCGGGCCCGTCAAGGCGTGGCCTGGGAACGCTAGCGCGCGCGGCAAGCCCGCGCGACGGCCAGCCTTGACCGCCCCTTGCGCGCGGCCCGTCTGCACGCGCAGGCCGGGGCGAAGGAACAGGCCGCCAGGCACGAACAAAGGAACAGCGCAAAATGAGGAGCTAACGATGACGTAGACTCAGTCTCAGTTTACCCGCCGAGGTCTGCGAGAGGATGAGACGACAATGGAGGATCGGTCTTCCCGGCGCATGCGAACACTGGTGACCCGATTGGCCCGGTCGAGGCCTGTCCGGTAATGAGATCGCACGCGCGCTGATATCCATGATGGTCGGGAGCACAACACGCTCCAATCAGAGGCCGGATACATTGATGCAAGACCGCATCAACCAAGTCGCCGAGCAACGCACGGCCGGACCAGTGCAGCGACGCTAGCTGCCATTCCAGCGGGTGAGAGTCCCGCCAACAGAGGAGTCCAGTCACTGTTGTAGTTATACCCAGCGACGGGAAGGGCGACCGACCTGTCGAAAGCCTGGAAGTAAAAGCCCCCGTTGGCTGGGAGACCGGTCAGATCCGTACAGGGGGGCCAGCAACCTGACAGGCCGTAGCAGTTGCGAACCAGCGTAGCCGCGAAAACCGTGCCCCGCGTGAAACGGATTGCGGGAACATTGGGAGTGCCGAGCCCTTTGGTCCGTGGCGAAGGCCAATGTCGACATCGGTGTTCTGGAACGAAACGATGATCGAACTCCCCGAGGTCAGAGAGGACGGCATGTCAGGACGGAATGAGCAGCGAAAGCTCGGAACCACTCGCGGGTCGCCTAGGCGCTCCCGCACAGCGAAGGCACCGCATATAAACCGCTGGGCGGTGAAGCTGCGGTGTGCCTGCGAGTGGGGCGCATGGGGCCGATTAAGTGATGATGGACCAGGACAATATAACCTGGACCGGAGCGAGGGCCCCTGGGGTAGGTGGGTATCCACCGCATGGCGGTGCACTATCGGGTCCATGGCCCGGCTCAGTACGGGACAACCGATGTCGGCCACGAGGTGCACGAAGGGCGAAGACAAACCAGGCGTACGACAGCGGATGCCGGGAGCAGGCTTGAGCTGAAAGACGAAC
>DATBKQ010000206.1:0-5882 GCA_036555825.1 Acetobacteraceae bacterium
TCCCACCAGAAAGGCCGAACTTTCATACAGCGCGCTGGTGACTCGCCGTCCCTCACCGTCCTTGTCGCGCTGGCGCAGCGCCGCGAGGATCGCCAGCGCCCCCATCACGCCACCCATGATGTCGATCACCGACGACCCGGCGCGCAGCGGCTGGCCCGGCGGGCCGGTCATGTAGGCAAGCCCGGTCATGTACTGCGCGATCTCGTCCAGCGACGGACGATGTTCGTAGGGCCCAGGCAGGACGCCCTTCAACGCGCAGTAGATCAGCCGCGGGTTCAGGGCATGAACGGCGTCCCAGCCCAGGCCCAGCCGGTCCATCGTGCCCGGACCGAAATTCTCCACCAGCACGTCGGCCTTGCGCACCAGGTCCCGCGCCACCGCCAGCCCCTCCGCCGACTTCACGTCGATGCAGATGCTGCGCTTGTTGCGATTGAAGTAGCGGAAAAAGCCGGTGGCAAAGCCGTGCAGCCGCCGCGTGCGATCGCCGTCCGGCGCCGGCTCCACCCGGATCACGTCCGCCCCCAGATCGGCCAGCACAACGCCGCAGGATGGCCCCATGACGGTATGGCTGAATTCCAGTGCCGTCAGATCGGCGAGCGGCAGGATCGCCATGATTCAGACCCTCTCGGCCTCGAGCGGCGCAAGCGGATGGCCCAGGTAGGCCTCCAACACCTCGCCCGGCGAGCCATCCAGGTGCACGCGGCCCTGATCCAGCCAGAGGACGCGCGTACACCAGTTGCGCACCACGCCGACATCGTGCGTCGAGATCACCAGGATCTCCGCCCCGCGCACCATGTTCTCCAGCCGCACCTGCGCCTTCTCGCGGAACTCGGCGTCGCCCACCATGAACCACTCGTCCATCAGCAGAATCTGCGGCCGGATTGACGTGGCCATGGCGAAGCCCAGCCGCATCACCATGCCGGACGAGTAGGTGCGCACCGGCAGATCCATGAAGTCGCCAAGACCGGCAAATGTCGCGACATCGTCCTCGAGCCGCTCGATCTCAGGACGCGGCAGGCGATTGTACAAACCGCGCAGCAGAACGTTCTCGCGGCCGGTCAGTTCCGTGCTCATTCCCAGGTTGGGGTCGAGCAATGCATTCAGGCTGCCCTTGATGCGCATGTGTCCCATGACCGGCTCGTAAATTCCGGCGAGCGTGCGCAACAGTGTGGTCTTGCCCGCTCCGTTATTGCCGATCAGACCGAGTCTGTCGCCGCTGTTGAGCGAGAACGAAATGTCGCGCAACGCCTGCACCACGACGCGCCGCTGCATGTCCTTGCCCAGCCGGCCGGACGCCGCGGCCACCACCGTCTTTTTCAGGCTGCGGCTGCTGCCGTGGTACAGCGGGAAGAACACGGACACGCCTTGGATGTCGATTCGCGCTTCGCCACGCATGGCAGTCACATCCAGAACGGGACGCGCCCGCGCGCGCGCACGAAGAACAGCCACGACACCACGCACAGGATGCCGCTGTATCCCAGCGCCGCCTTCCACACCGTATGCGTGGCTACGTGGCCAAGCAGCGGCGCGCGGACGACTTCAAGCAGCGCGAAGAACGGATTGAACGGCAGTATCCATTGATGAACCCCGAGTTGCTCCGGCTGCCAGATTACCGGTGTCAGGAAGAAGGCGATCTGCATGACGCTGGCGACGATCGGGCCGACGTCACGGAAGCGAGCGCAGAACGCACCGAGCAGCAGGCAGACCGCCAGCGTATCGACGATCCATAGCGCCATCCCAGGGAGCGACAGCAGCGCCGTCCATCCCGGGTTGATATGGAAATAGAGATAGACCCCGACCAACACCACGACGTTGTGCGCCAGCACCAGCACGTTGCGCACCAACGTGCGCAGTGCGTGCAGGAACAGCGGCATGCGGACCGCAAGGATCATGTTCTCTGCCTGGGTAAAGCAGGCGCAGCCTTCGCTCACCATCGCGTTGAGGAATGTCCACAGTATCTGCGACAGCGCGAGGAACGGCAGATACTCGTGCACGTCCGTGTTGAACAGCGTCGAATAGAGTATGCCCAGCGAGACGATCATCACGGCGGACGACAGTGTCAGCCAACCCGGGCCGAGCAGCGAACCGCGGTAGCGCAGGCGGATGTCGAGCCAGCCGAGCGAGCGGGCCAGCGGCCAGAGCCGGCATCCTTCGGCGACGTCCCTGATCGCCCACCGATGGCGCGCGGCCAGCGGCATCTGGCCCTGAAAATCGAGAACGCCCGCGCGGGCGATCGCGTCGTGCACGGTAGAGCTCATCGAGCCGGGCGATAGCCGATCCCGCTCGGTTGGCCAAGTGTCGTCAGCCCGGCCTGGCCAGCCGTGTGCGGTCGCCGCGCAGGACGACGACCCGGTCGCCGGCATGGAGGCCCGCTCCGTTGTCCTGCACGATCGACAATGTCGCGCCCTCGTCCGTCCTGACGATGAACTCCACCATGGCGCCCTGACCGGCACCCTCGTCGCCAGCGAACAGCACGGCGCGCAGCGGCCTGGCCATAGCCGGCGGCGGTACCGGGCGCATCGACAGGATCCTGGCGTTCGCGAAAGTCGCTGTCTGTGCCGCGATCCTTGGCGAACCGGCCGGCGCACAGCCGGCCACTGTGATTGCGGCCACGCCCGCAAAGCAGGTGAACCATCGCAACCCTCGCACGACACCTCCTGGCGGCATCTCCCAGCACTCGAGACGATCTTGCCTCAAACAGCGATATGGTTTAAGGGCTTAGCCCCGATTCCTGATCGGTTACCTGAGCGACGGCCGCCCGGCCGCCGTGCCCTCCGGCTATTTCCGCCGCGCCACGACGTTCGGAGGTCCTGCCTGGGATGACACGCCAAGACCGCTCCATCCTTGCCAACCTGGCCGCGCTGCGCGGTATCGGCGGTCTTGCGCTGCTGGCCTTGCTGACCGCCTGCGCCAGCCATGGGCCGCGCACCAGCGCCACCCAGGAGGCCGCCCGCTATGCGGCCCACGCCCGCGGCAACTATGTGCCGCCCGGCCCGCCGGACGACCCCTGGGGGCCCTATATCCGCGAAGCCAGCGCCCGGTTCGATGTTCCCGAGATGTGGATCCGTGCCGTGATGCGGGTCGAATCGGGCGGCAACGAATACCTGGATGGCCAACTGATCACCTCCCCGGCGGGGGCGATGGGCCTGATGCAGGTGATGCCGGAGACCTATGAGGAGCTGCGCGATCGCTACAGTCTGACCGACGACCCCTACGATCCCCACCAGAACATCCTGGCCGGTACGGCCTATCTGCGCGAGATGTACGACATTTACGGCTCGCCCGGGTTCCTCGCCGCCTACAACGCGGGGCCGCGGCGGCTGGACGACTACCTCAGCAACAACCGTGCGTTGCCGGACGAGACGCGGCGCTATGTCGCGATGATCGGCCCGAGCATCGTCGGCGTCTATCCGAACAACCGCTCGCCGGCCGAGGACTACGCCATGAATGCGCTGCCGATCGACATCCCCAAGGGCCCGCGCTACGGCCGCGCGATCCAGCTTGCGAGCAATCGCGGCGGTGGCGGCGGCCGGGTGCCGGCGCACGGCCCGGTGCAGGTGGCGCAGTTGCCCGAGCCGCCGCGGGCGTCGGCCTCGTCGCAGCCGCAGCAATACGCGCTCGCGGCCCCGCCACCCCCGCCGCCGCGTGGCGGCCTCAGGTTCGTCTCCCAGGCAGTGGCCGCCGAGGTACCCATCCATCATGGCGGCGGATCGGGTGGCGGCTGGGCGATCCAGGTCGGCGCCTATTCCAGCGAGACGCTCGCGCACACCGCGCTCGCCACCGCGCGCGAACATGCCCGGACGGAGCTCGCCGTCGCGCATACGTCGGTGTCGGGCGTGCACCAGGGGCGCGCACTGCTGTATCGCGCGCGCCTCACCGGGCTGTCGCGTGAAGCGGCGGTGCAGGCCTGCGGACGCCTCGCACATGGCCGCACGAGCTGCATGGTCCTGTCGCCGGAGTCGCAACTGTAGCGGCAGGGCCTCGCCCATACGCATCCGCTGGTGGTAGGGTCCCGTCGCACGGGGGCCCTCCAACGTGTCAACGGCAGCGACATCGGGCGCAGGGAGACGGAAGCTGATCGCCGTGCTGTACGCCGACATGGTCGGCTACAGCCGTCTGATTGGCTTCGACGATGCGGGCACGCTCGAACGCCTGCGCACCCTGCGGCGGGACCTTATCGACCCGGCGATTGAGGAGCACGGCGGCAGGATCGCGCAAACCGGCGGCGACTCCCTCCTGGTCGTGTTCGACAGCATCGATGGGGCGGTGCGCTGCGGCGTGCGAATGCAGCAGCAGATGCCGCTCCATGAAGCCGCCACGCAACCGGATCGCTCCATCCGCTTTCGCCTGGGCATCAACATCGGCGATGCGATCGCCGATGGAACCGACCTACATGGCGATGCTGTGAACGTGGTGGCGCGGCTCCAGGCAGAGTGCCCGCCAGGCGGCATCTGCGTCTCGCGTGCGGTACGGGATCACGTGCATGGGCGGCTCGACCTCACATTCGAGGCGCTGGAGACGCTCAACCTGAAGAACATCAGCCGGCCGGTCGAAGCGTTCCTTGTGAAGTTCGGCGAGGCCACCGGAGCAAAGACCAAAGGATCTGGTACACCGCCGCTCCCAGATCGGCCATCGATCGCAGTTCTGCCGTTCCAGAACATGAGCGGCGATCCCGAGCAGGAGTACTTCGCCGACGGTGTCGTGGAAGAAATCATCACCGGTCTGTCGAGGATACCTTCGTTGTTCGTCATCGCGCGCAATTCGAGCTTCGCCTACAAGGGCAAGTCACCCGATGTGCGAAAGGTCGGCCAGCAACTCGGGGCTCGCTATGTGCTGGAAGGCAGCGTCCGCAAGGCTGCATCGCGGGTGCGGATTACCGGTCAGCTGATAGATGCCACAACGGGTGCGCACCTCTGGGCGGACAGGTTCGAGGGCGATCTGTCGGACATCTTCGAGCTGCAGGACCAGGTGACGATCAAGGTTGTCGGAGCCATTGCGCCCAAGATTCGCAGCGCGGAAATAGCGCGCGCGCTGCACAAGTCGACAGAGAATCTTGCGGCTTATGACCTGGTACTTCGCGGCAGGTGGGCTTATGACCTGGGACAACGAGACGGCATGGAAGCGGCCGCAGATTTCTACCGCCGCGCCATTGCGCTCGATCCGGATTACGCGGTTGCCCACGCAATGCTGGCCATGACGTTGTGGATAACCGCTGCATTTCAGTGGGCGCAGCCCTCCGAACGGGAACTATCGGAAATCGTTTCGCTAGCGAAGACCGCGATAAGGCTCGGCCAGACCGATCCCGAGACGCTCGCCATCGCTGGCTATATTGTCGGTCTCCCTGGCGGCGAACTGGAGGAGGGGATCGCCGTCTTGGACCGGGCACTGGCGCAGAACCCGAACTCGGCCGATGCACTGGCGATGAGCGGCACATTGCGTGCCTTTCTGGGCGACACACAGACGGCTCTCCAACGCCTGAAACTGGCTGAACGGATGGCTCCGCTCGACGTGCACGTAGCGTTCAAGGCGTACGGCTTCTACCTGGCCTCGTTTGTGGATGGTGATTACCCGAGTGCGATCGATGCAACCGCGAGAGCTTTACGCGAGTATCCGGCCAATGTGACTGCGCTGCGCTATCGCGCCGCCTCCCTCGCTCTGGCCGGGCGCATGGACGACGCCCGACGTACGGTGGCTCAATTGCTTGCGGTGGTTCCGGAAATGACGATTGCGCGCTGCCGACGGCACGTCGAGGTCGAGATGAAGAACCCGTTCAAGCGACCTGGAGTAGCGGAGGCCTATTACCAGGGTCTTCGGATGGCCGGACTTCCCGAGTGAGATCAGGGGAGTGTCCGCGATGTCGATGACCAAGGGACCAGAGCCGG
>DATBKQ010000207.1:0-1793 GCA_036555825.1 Acetobacteraceae bacterium
CATGAGCCGCGCGCCGTATCTGGCCCAAGGGGTGCGCTGGGGCGCGCGCATGGGCGACGCGGCGATGGTCGACATGATGCTCGCCGCGCTGCACGACCCGTTCGACAACATCCACATGGGCGAGACCGCCGAGAACCTGGCGGAGAGCCACCAGATCACCCGCGCCGACCAGGACGCGCTGGCGGTGGAATCGCATCGCCGCGCCTCGCGCGCCATCGCCGAGGGCCGGTTCAGGCCGCAGATCCTGCCGGTGACCCTTAAGACAAGGCGCGGCGAGACGGTGTTCGACACCGACGAACATCCGCGCGCCGATGCATCGCCCGAGGACCTGGCCAAGCTGCGCCCCGTGTTCCGCAAGAACGGCACCGTGACCGCGGGCAACGCGTCCGGCATCAACGACGGCGCCGCCGCGGTGGTGCTGATGGAGCGTGCCACGGCCGAGAAGCGCGGTGCGAAGCCGATGGGTCGGCTGGTCGCGTATGCACACGCCGGCGTCGATCCGAAGATCATGGGCATCGGCCCCGTGCCGGCGACGCGGCTCGCGTTGCATCGCGCCGGTCTGGCGCTCGCCGACATCGACGTGATCGAGGCCAACGAGGCGTTCGCCGCGCAGGCCTGCGCGGTGGCGAAGGACCTGGGGTTCGATCCGGCCAAGACCAACCCGAACGGGTCCGGCATTTCGCTCGGCCACCCGGTCGGCGCGACCGGCTGCATCCTGACGGTGAAGGCGCTGTACGAGCTGGAACGCATCGGCGCCCGCTATGCGCTGGTGACCATGTGCATCGGCGGCGGCCAGGGCATCGCGGCGATCTTCGAACGCCTCGCGTCATGAGCGACCCGTTGCCGACGGCCGCGCGTGTGGCCGATCCGGGCATCCGCGCGCTGTACCGCCAGGAGAACCGCTGGCAGGCCTGGCTCGACGTCGAAGTGGCACTGGCGCGGGCTCAGGCGGAACTCGGCATCATCCCGCACGATGCCGCCGAAGCGATCGCACGAGCGGCGCGCCTGGAGCTGCTGGACCGCGCCCGCATCGACGAGGGCTTCGCGCGCACCGGCCACACCATCGTGCCGCTGGTGTGGGAATTGTCGCGCGTGGTCGGCGAACCGCATGGCGGCTGGGTGCACTGGGGTGCCACGACGCAGAACATCACACAGACCGGCGACCTGCTGGTGCTGCGCCAGGCGCACCAGATATTCCTGCGCCTGATCGGCGAAGCGCTGGCAGCGATGGCCGATCTCGCGGAGCGGGGTGCCGATATGCCGATCGCCGGGCGCACGCACGGCCAGCACGCCGTGCCAGCGACCTTCGGCTACAAGGTCGCGGTCTGGATCGACGAACTGCTGCGCCATGTCGAGCGTCTGCGCCAGGCCGCGCCGCGCCTGTTCGTGGCAATGCTGGGAGGCGGGGCGGGAACCTTCGCCTCGCTTGGCAAACAGGGGCCGCTGGTGCAGGCCGCGATCGGCCGGCAGCTCGGCTTCGGCTCGATGACCGTCCCATCGCGCGCGCTGGGCGACCACCTGGCGGAGAACATCTGCCTGCTCGGACTGCTCGCCGCGACCTGCGGCAAGATCGGCCGCGAGGTCTACACGCTGATGAAGACCGAGTTCGGCGAGGTGGAAGAACCGGTGCCGCCTGGTACTGTCGGCAGCTCGACAATGCCGCAGAAGCGCAATCCGAAACTGTGCCAGGACATCATCGCGGCATCGGCCGAGGTGCGGGCAATGGTGCCGCTGGCGCTGGAGGCGATGCAGACCGAGCACGAGGCCGACCGCACCACCAGCCTGATGATGGA
>DATBKQ010000208.1:0-6530 GCA_036555825.1 Acetobacteraceae bacterium
AGGTGCACCATTTCCAGCAGGTCGGCAACGCGCTCATTGCGCTCGCGCGCATCCGACATGCCGTTCACCAGCAGGGGTTCGCCGATGATCTCCGCGATCGTCATGCGCGGATTGAGCGAGGAGAACGGGTCCTGGAAAATCATCTGCATCTGCCGCCTGAGCGGCCGCAGCTCCCGACGCTTCAGGCGTGCCACGTCGATCTCGGCGCCGGTTTCGTCGCAGAAGCGAATTTCGCCGGCACTCGGGGCGATGGCGCGCAGGATGCAGCGCGACGTGGTGGTCTTGCCGCAGCCCGACTCGCCGACCAGCGACAGCGTTTCGCCCCGGTCGATGCCGAAGCTCACGTCGTCGACGGCGCGCACATCGGCCACGTGCCGTCCGAGCACCCCACGGTGGATCGGGTAGTATTTGCGCAGCCCGCGCACATCGAGGACGCGGGTCATGCGGTCGATGCGGGCCAGAGGACCCACCCTCCCCTTGCGGGAGGGGGGCGGCGGGGGGAGGGGGGGTCTTCTACGACCCAGCACACTTTCATGCGGTTGCCACCAGCCCGGTGGTGTAGAGATGGCACGCCACGTCGTGGCGCGGCGCGATCGCCACCTCGGCGGGGAACGCCTTCTCGCAGACGCCGGCGATATGTTCCGAACATCGCGGATGGAACGGGCAGCCAGCCGGCCGTGCATACGGATGCGGAATGGAGCCAGCGATCGTCGCCAGCCGCGCGCGCGGCGTGGCCAGCACCGACGGAATCGAGCGCAGCAACGATCGTGTATACGGATGGCGCGGCGCGTGGAAGATCGCGTCCACCGGGCCTTTCTCTACCTCGTGGCCCAGGTACATCACCACCACATCATCGGCCATTTCGGCGATCACGCCCATATCGTGCGTGATCAGGATCACCGCCAGCCCGCGCTCCTGCTGCAGCCGGCGCAGCAGGTCGAGGATCTGCGCCTGCGTGGTGACATCCAGCGCGGTGGTCGGCTCGTCCGCGATCAGGATGCGCGGCTCGGCGGCGAGTGCGAGCGCGATCATCACCCGCTGACGCAAGCCGCCCGACAGCTCGAATGAATACGCATCGACACGCTGCTCCGGGCGTGGGATGCCGACCATTCCCAAGAGCTCGATCGCACGCCGCCGTGCCGCGGGCTTCGACAGCGAGGAATGGAGCCGGATCGCCTCGATGAGCTGGTTGCCCACGGTATGGAACGCCGAGAGCGAGCTCATCGGCTCCTGGAACACGAGGCCGATCTCGCCGCCGCGGATCGCCCGCATCTCGGTGCCGTCGGATGCAAGCTGCACCAGGTCGACGCCGCGGCCGTCGGCGCGCCGCAGCAGGATCTCGCCCGACACGATGCGTCCCGGCCGCTCGACGATGCGCAGGATGGAGCGCGCTGTGACGCTCTTGCCGCAGCCGGATTCACCGACGATGCCAAGGGTGCGGCCCTGGTAGAGGTCGAACGAGGTGCCGTCCACCGCGCGCACCACGCCCTCGTCGGCAAAGAAGTGCGTGTGCAGGTCGCGCACGCTGAGGATCGGATCAGCCATACGGATCGGCCGCGTCGCGCAGCCCGTCGCCCAGGAAGTTGAATGCCAGGATCACCACGATGACCGGGATGGCGGCAAACAGCAGCCACGGCGCGAGGCCAAGCGTCTGCAGGTTCTGCGCGTCCTGCAACATCACGCCCCAGGAGATCGCCGGCGGCCGCAGGCCCAGGCCCAGGAACGACAGCGTGGTCTCGCTGATGATCATCGCCGGCAACGCGAGACTGATCGCGGCGATGATGTGCGACAGAAACGACGGCACCATGTGCTTGAAGATGATCCGCATCCGCGAGGCGCCGGCCAGTTCCGCGGCGGTGATGAAGTCCTCCTCGCGCAGCGCCAGGAAGCGGCCGCGCACCACGCGCGCGAGTTCGGTCCAGCCGATCAGCGAGATGATGATGGTGATGGCGAAATACACCTGCTGCGGCGACCAGCTTGCCGGCACCGCGGCGGCCAGGCCCATCCACAACGGGATCGTCGGCACCGAGCGCAGGATCTCGATGATGCGCTGGATCACCACATCGGCCCAGCCGCCTTGCAGGCCGGAGATGCCGCCCAGCAGGATGCCAAGGATCAGGCTCAGTCCCACGCCCACGAGGCCGATGGTCAGCGAAGTACGCGTGGCCAGCACCAGCCGCGAGAACACGTCGCGACCGAGTTCGTCCGTGCCCAGCAGGAACAGCGCATTCTCCGGCTTGCCGTCCGCGACGCCGAACAGATGGATGTCGGTGGGGATCAGCCCGAGGAAATAATAAGGATAGCCGTGCGCGAACAGCACCAGGTCGCGGGGTTCGCTGGCATCCGGCGCGTAGGTCAGCTTGAAGGTGCGCGGGTCGCGCTTGCCCTTCAACGCATAGACATGTGGCTGGAAGCGCCCGTCGGCGGTGAACCAGTGGATCGGCTGCGGCGGGATGTAGCTGCGGCTCGCCTGGGTATCGAACGGCGGCGCATAGGCGATGCCGTCGGCGAAGATCGCGACGACATAGAACAGCGCGACGACCGCCGCGCTGACCACCGCGAGCCGGTGCTTCCTGAAGCGCCACCAGATGAGCTGGCGCTGGGTGGCGACGGCGACGCGGGTCTCCGCCTCGGTTACCAGCGGTTCTTCGACCGCGATGTCGCTCATCGTCCGCGCCCCAGCCGGATGCGTGGGTCGATCCACATCAGCAGCAGGTCGGAGAGCAGCGTACCCACCACGGTAAGCACGCCGAGCAGCAGGATGATGGTCGATGCCAGCAGCATGTCCTGTGACAGGAGCGAGCGCAGCAGCAGCGGGCCCACGGTCGGCAGGCTGAGCACGACCGAGATGATCACCGAGCCGGACACCATGAACGGCAGCAGATAGCCGATGGTGCTGGCAAACGGGTTCAGCGCGGCGCGCACCGGGTACTTCATGATGACGCGCTTTTCCGGCAGGCCGCGGGCGCGCGCGGTGACCACGTAGGGACGGCGCAGCTCATCCAGCAGGTTGGCGCGCATGATCCGCACAAGCTGTGCGGTGCCGGCGAGCGACAGGATCAGCACCGGCACCGGCAGGTGCTTCAGCAGGTCCACCACCTTCGTCCAGGTCCACGGCGCGAGCTGCTGATCCGGCGAGAACAGGCCGCCTACACTCAGGCCGAACAGGCGCGATCCGAGATACAGCACGATCAGCGCCAGCAGAAAGTTCGGGATCGCCAGGCCAATGAAGCCCAGGAAGGTGAAGACGTAGTCGCCGATCGAATACTGCCGCACCGCCGAGTAGATGCCGATCGGCAGTGCGAGGCCCCAGGTGATGACGATGGCGCCGAGAGACAGCAGAATGGTGAGCCACAGCCGGTCGCCGATCACCTCGGTCACCGGCCGGCCGTATTCGAACGAGCGGCCGAACTCGCCGCTTGCCACCATCGAGAGCCACTTCCAGTACTGGACGTAGAGCGGCTGGTTCAGCCCGTAGGCCTGCCGCATCGCGTCCGCCTCGGCGGGCGAGATGGCCGAGCCGGAGGCGGACATCTGTGCGGCGTAGGCCGTGACGAAATCGACCGGGGGGAGATGCAGGATAATGAACGTGACCACCGTGATGGCGAAGGTGGTGATCGCCGCCAACAGCAGACGGTGCGCGAGGTAGGTCAGCATGCCTGGTGGATCAGTCTCATTGCGAGCGCAGCGAAGCAATCTCGGGGTTGGTGCGCAACTCGATCGAGATTGCTTCGTCGCTGCGCTTCTCGCAAGGACACTGGTGGCCAGCGCGGGGGCGAATCATGTCTTGAAGTACCACGTCTCCGGATGCGAATTGCCCGGCGTACGGCAATGCTGCGCGTTGCACACGCGGGCGGCGATGTTGCCCAGCCGGTTCGAGACCAGCCGCACCCCGAGCCCCGCCGGCGACTGGCCCACCGTGCCGATGCCGTACTGCTGATCCACCAGGATCTTCCAGATCTCCTGCGCGTTCCTGTTGCGCCCATCGGCGCGCAGTCCGGCGGCCTCGGCATAGAGATCGAAGATCTTCAGGATGTTCGGATCGTCCGGCCTTGTCCCCTGCTGGCCGCTGGAGGAATACCACCGCGCGTAATCGGGCCCGAACGCCGAGCCGGGAATGACCGGTATTGCCCAGGTGGGAAACAGGTACAGCAATTCGGTGCCGCCGTTGTTCCAGACGAACAGTTGGTGTTCGTTGTTGGTCTGCTTGGCGAAGCCGAGTCCGCGCTCCATCTCCTTCACGTCGGCCTGGATGCCGATCTTGCGCCACTGATCGGCGACCATCTCCGCCAGCTTCGGATACGGCAGGAACGCGGCGATGGCGATGACCTGGAGCCGCAGCACCTCGCCGTTGTCGGTGCGCAGCCGGAATCCCCCGGCGTTCTTCTTCGTCAGGCCGATCTTGTCGAGCAGCGCGTTCGCCTGCTTCACGTCGAGCACCGACCACTTCTTGCGCCACTCCGGCCCCGGGCTCTGCGGCATGCTCTCGCCCGGCGCCGGAGAACCCGGCGTCCCCACGCCAAGCCAGAACGTCTCGTTCAACTGGTCGCGGTCGATGCCCAACGACAGCGCGCGGCGGAAATCCGCGTTCTTCAGCCATTTGGCGATCTCCGCATCGCCCGTGTAGCTTTGGTTGACGTGGAACATGAAGTCGGAGCCGGCGAAGCCAAGGTCGAGATGGACCTTGTAGTTGCCTTTCGCCTGGTTATCGAGCAGCACCGGCAGCTTGCCGAGATCGATATGCCGCTCCTGCTCGTCGTATTCGCCAGCCATCGCGCGGAGGTTGATGACCTCCAGGTTCTCCGCCAGGGTGAACTGCACCCGGTCGAAATACGGCAACTGGTTCCCCGCTGTATCGACCGCGTAGTAGTAGGGATTGCGCTCCAGCAGCCAGATCGGGTTGTTGATCGGCTGGACGCTGCGCCAGGGACCGAGCACCGGGACCTCGGTGTTGCGCTCCCAGTCCTTCTTGAAGTGCAGCATCTGCACCCAGTTCTCGAAGCCCTCCTGCTTCGCCCGTGCGTTCACCGCTTCGGCGGACGAGTATTTCGGCAGGAACTGCTTGAGGTAGTGCGCCGGGGCGTAGGCGCCAAAGCTGACCTTGTTGGACTGCCGCACGGCCTGACCGCCGCCCATCGCGGTGTCGCCGGCCATGATTTCCTCGAACAGGAAGTACGGCACCTCCCATTCCCAGCGCACCGTGGTCTCGTCCACCTTGACCATGTGGCCTGGCTTGCCCTGCGGGCGCATTTCCGGCGTCGGCGTCGGTACGATCTCGGGATTGTTGTAGATGTCGTCGAACCAGAACATGAAATCGTCGGCCGTGAACGGCGCGCCGTCCGACCATTTCATCCCCTTGCGCAGGAACAGCGTATAGCTCTTGCCGTCGTCACCGAGTTCGTAGCCCTTGGCAACGCACGGCATGATCTTGCTGCCGTCGGCACTCCAGAAGAGCGGTTTGTCGGACGAGAGGATGCGGTTGCCGTTCTCGCCGTCCGCCGGGCCGGTGAACGCGCGCCGCCAGGTGCCGCCGTATTTGCCGATCTCGTTCAGCGGCTGCCACACCAAGGGCTCGGCCGGGACACGCTGTTCCACCGGCGGCAGCTTCCCGGCTTTCACCAGTTCCGCCAGCATCGGTGCTTCCGCGAACTTCTTCGGCCACTTCGCCGGGTCGGTGATCATCGTCGGTCCCTGGATTTCGCCGACCAGGCCCGACTGCGACAAGCCGCTTTGCTGCGCCTCGGCGATCGCGCCGCGCAGGAACGCCATGGCCGCGGGACTGGCGGCGAGCGCCGTCATGGCGGCGCGGCGTGACAATTCGGCTTTCGACATGGGCGTTTCCCCGCGAGGCAGTGTTGCGGGGCAATCTAGCGCGTGATGACTGGAGGCGGAACCGTCGGAGGCCTGAATCACGCGCTCAACAGAAGAAAGCTAAAGCAGGGTGAGGTCAGGTTGACCCACCCTGCTTTAGCCGCGGCGGCGGTCAGAGCAAGACGGTGCCGCCGTCCACCGCGATGGTCTGGCCGGTGACGAACCGGCTACCGTCGGAGATCAGCCAGGCAATGGTGCCGGTCAGGTCGGACGGTTCCAGCGTGCGCTGGATGGTCTGCTGGGCGCGGATGATCTCCAGTCCACGGTCCAGCCGCTCGCCGAAGAATTCGGCGGTGCCTTCGGTCATCACCGCCGAAGGCGCCACCGCGTTGACCCGGATGTTGTCGCGCCCCAGTTCGCGCGCCAACCCGCGGGTCAGCCCGATCACCGCCGCCTTCGAGGTGGTGTAGTGCAGCGCGAACGGCATGCCATAGGTCGCGGCGAGCGAGGCGATGTTGACGATCGATCCGCCGCCCGACTGGCGCATCGCCGGCACCACGGCCTTGCAGCAGTTCCAGATCCCCTTGACGTTCACCGCCATTGTTGCGTCCCAGTCGGGCTCGGCGATCTGGTTGAACCGCCCGCCGCGCAGCGAACCGTACAGCGCCGCGTTGTTGATCAGCGCGTCGATCCGGCCGAACCGCTCCATCGCCAGTTCC
>DATBKQ010000209.1:0-2245 GCA_036555825.1 Acetobacteraceae bacterium
GGGCAAACATCATCGCCGGCAGGTTTGGCCAGATCGGATACTGCTCCACATCCACTCCCCGTTGTCCGGTCTGCGTTGAGCGCAACCCTTTGACCGCCGCTGCTGCTATCTTACATGAATACGCAGTGCAGCCCCTGAGGACGCCATGACGCGCCAGACCGCCCCGGCCGATGCCGCCGCCAGCCAGACAGCTTCGCAGCAGCTGCCGAGTTGGGATCTTGGCGACCTTTACCCCGCGCCCGACAGCCCAGCCGTCGAGGCGGACTTCGCCAGGGCGGACCAAGCCGCACGCGCATTCGCGGCGGGGCTGCAGGGCAAGCTTGCCGGGCTGCCGGGTGACAGGCTGGCCGCGGCAATCGGCGAGTACGAGCGGATCGAGGAGGTGCTGGGCAGGCTGATTTCATATGCCCAATTGCTGTTCTCGGGCGACTCGACCAACGCGGAGATCGGCCGCTTCTACCAGACGGTCAACGAACGAGTTACCGCAATCAGCAGCCACCTGCTGTTCTTCGCGCTCGAGCTGAACCGGCTGGACGATACGGCGCTGGAGCAGAAGCTGGCCGATCCGGCCCTGAGGAGGTGGCGGCCATGGCTGCGCGACCTTCGTGTGTTCCGTCCGCACCAGCTCTCGGACGAGTTGGAAAAGCTGCTGCACGAGAAGGAGGTGACCGGCCGCGGCGCCTGGAGCCGGTTGTTCGACGAAACGGTGGCCGGGATGCGTGTGCCGGTGAACGGCGAGGAGCTGACGGTCAGCGCGGCGCTGAACAAGTTGTCCGATCAGAACCGCTCGGTGCGCGAGGCGGCCGGCCGGGCGATCGGCGCGGCGTTCGGCGAGAACATCAGGCTGTTCTCGCTGATCACCAACACGCTCGCCAAGGACAAGGAGATCATCGATGGCTGGCGGCACTACCCGCGTCCCGGCAGCTATCGCAACCGCTCCAACATGGTGGAAGACGAAGTGGTGGATGCACTGGTGGCGGCGGTAAGGACGGACTTCCCGCGGCTCGCGCACCGCTACTACCTCATGAAGGCGAAGTGGCTCGGCTTGCCCAGGCTGATGCACTGGGATCGCAATGCGCCGCTGCCGGACGATGACGATCGCACGATCGATTGGAACGATGCGCGCGAACGGGTGCTGACGGCCTATCGCGCGTTCAGCCCTGACCTTGCCGCGGTCGGCGGACGGTTCTTCGACCAGCCGTGGATCGATGCGACATTGAAGCCGGGCAAGGCGAGCGGAGCGTTCGCCCATCCGACGGTGCCGTCGGCCCATCCCTACCTGCTGCTGAACTACCACGGCCGCACGCGTGACGTGATGACGCTGGCGCATGAGCTTGGTCACGGGGTGCACCAGGTGCTGGCGGCCGAGCAGGGCTATCTGATGGCCGGAACGCCGCTGACGCTGGCGGAGACCGCGAGCGTGTTCGGCGAGATGCTCACGTTCCGCGCGCTGCTCGATGCGGCTGATCCGAAGCGGCGCCGCATCATGCTGGCCGCAAAGGTGGAGGACATGCTGAACACCGTGGTGCGGCAGGTCGCGTTCTATCACTTCGAAACGCTGCTGCACGATGAGCGGCGTTCCGGCGAACTGGTGCCGGACCGGATCGGCGAGCTATGGTTGCAGGTGCAGACGGAGAGCCTGGGGCCGGCGTTCGACTTCACGCAGGAGTACAATGTCTACTGGGCCTATGTGCCGCATTTCATTCATTCGCCGTTCTATGTCTATGCCTATGCGTTCGGCGATTGCCTGGTGAACGCGCTGTATTCCGTGTTTCAGGGGGGGCATCCTGGGTTCCAGTCCAAGTATCTCGACATGCTGCGCTCGGGCGGCACCAAGCGGCACAAGGAGCTGCTGGCGCCGTTCGGGCTGGATGCGTCCGATCCCGCGTTCTGGAGAAAGGGCCTGGATGTGATCGCCGGCTTCATCGACGAGCTGGAGGCAGCCGGCTGATGGCGCCACAAAAGGCCAACAACACCCCCCCTCCCCTTGCGGGAGGGGGGCGGGGGGAGGGGGCGGTTGGCCAGTCGCCTCTGTCCCATGCCCGCGCGCTGCGTCGCGACGCCACTCCGGCCGAACGCTTGCTGTGGCAAGGATTACGGAACCGTGCAGTCGGTCGGCTGAAGTTCCGCCGCCAGGTACCATTGGGCCCTTATATCGCCGACTTCTACTGCGCGTCGGCGAAGCTGGTGGTCGAGGTGGATGGTGTCTCGCATATCGACTCGCGCAGCGATGCGGTCCGCGACC
>DATBKQ010000210.1:0-5873 GCA_036555825.1 Acetobacteraceae bacterium
GATTCGACCATCCGTTATCGCCGGTTCGATGGATATTGGGGGACGAAACCGAAGCTGGATGCGCTGGTGTTCTCGATCAACAAGGACCCGGCGGTGCGGCTGGCCAAGCTGCGCGCCAATGAGTGCCAGGTGATGGCGTACCCCAACCTGGCGGACCTGCCGGCGATCAAGGCCGACCCCGCGCTGCAACTGATGCAGCAGCCCGGGCTGAACATCGGATATCTGGCGTTCAACAACCAGAAGCCGCCGTTCACCGACCAGCGCGTGCGCATCGCCATCAACCTGGCGATCGACAAGCAGGCGATCCTGCAGGCGGTGTATCAAGGCGCCGGCCAGCCGGCGAAGAACCTGATTCCGCCGACCATGTGGTCGTACAACGACAGCATCCAGGATTTCCCGCACGATCCGGAGCAGGCGAAAAGGCTGCTGGCGGAGGCGGGATTTCCCAACGGCTTCGAGACCGACATCTGGGCGATGCCGGTGCAGCGGCCGTACAACCCCGACGCGCGCCGGATCGCCGAGTTGATGCAGGCCGACCTCGCCAAGGTCGGCATCAAGGCGAAGGTGGTCAGCTACGAGTGGGGCGAGTACCGCAAGCGGGTGCAAAACGGGGAGCATCAGATGGCGGAACTCGGCTGGACCGGCGACAACGGCGATCCGGACAATTTCTTCGTGCCACTGGCAAGCTGTGCCGCGGCGCGACAGGGCGGAGGCAGCGCGTCGAAATGGTGCAACCAGGAATTCGACGCGCTGATCGACAAGGCCGCGACACTGACCGACCAGGCAGAACGCGCGAAACTCTATGAGCAGGCGCAGGTCATCATGCATCAGGAGGCGCCGTTCTACCTGATCGCCCACTCGGTGGTGTTCATGCCGATGCGCAAGGAGGTCACCGGCTACAGGATGAGCCCGTTCGGCCGCCACCAGTTCGATGCGGTCGATCTACAGTGAGCTTCGCCCCGTAGCGCCGGCGTCCTGACGGAGGTGCTCCGTTTCCTCATCCGCCGGATCGGCGTGATCGTGCCGACCTTCGTGGCGGTCACGTTTCTCAGCTTCCTGCTGATCCATCTGGTGCCCGGCGATCCGATCGAGACGCGGTCGGGTGAGCGCGGCATCGCGCCGGAACGGCTCGCCGCGTTGCGCCATCAGTTCGGCCTGGACCAGCCGCTATGGCGGCAGTTTCTGCGTTACGAACAGCAGGTGGCCAGCGGCGATCTGGGCACTTCGATCGTGACGCAGGATTCGGTCTGGCATGAGTTCCTGCAGCTTTTCCCGGCGACCGTGGAGCTGTCGGTCTGCGCCATCCTGTTCGCCGTGCTGATCGGCGTGCCGCTCGGGGCGATGGCGGCGGTGCGGCGGGGAACCGTGTTCGACTATGGGCTGATGGGTGTCTCGGTCACCGGCGCCTCGATGCCGATCTTCTGGTGGGGGCTGATGGCGATCCTGCTGTTTTCCGTCACCCTCGGCTGGACACCGGTCTCGGGACGCATCAGCGATGCGATATTCGTCGAACCGGTGACCGGCTTCATGCTGATCGATTGCTGGTATTCCGATGATGCGGGCGCCTGCGCATCGGCGGCACGCCATCTGGTGCTGCCGATGATCGTACTCGGTACCGTGCCGCTGGCGGTGGTGGCGCGCATGACCCGCTCGGCGATGCTGGAGGTGCTGAACGAGGACTACATCCGCACCGCCCGCGCCAAGGGGCTCAGCGCGCCCCGGGTTGTGGTGATTCATGCCTTGCGGAACGCGCTTATACCGGTGGTCACGGTGATCGGTCTGCAGGTCGGGGCGTTGCTGTCGGGCGCGATCCTCACCGAGACGATTTTCGCCTGGCCGGGCGTCGGACACTGGCTGGTGGAGTCAGTGCAGCGGCGCGACTATCCAGTGGTGCAGGGTGGCATATTGCTGATCGCCACGCTGGTGATGTTGGTCAATCTCGGCGTGGACCTCACCTACGGGCTGCTCAACCCGAGGATTCGCCGCTGATGTCGGACGCGGCGATCCGGGCGCAGACCGCGCCGATGCCCGGCAGACTGGCGTTGTTCTGGCGCTCGTTCGCCGAGAACCGCGGTGCGGTGCTTGGCCTTGCGATCATGGTGGCGCTGATACTGCTCGCGCTGTCGGCGGACCTGGTGGCGCCGCACTCGCCGATCCAGCAGTTTCGCGATCACTTCCTTGCTCCGCCGATGTGGCAGCAGGGCGGTTCGTCCACGTTTCCCTTGGGCACCGACGATGTCGGCCGCGATCTGCTGTCGCGGCTGATCCATGGCGCACGGCTGTCGCTGCTGATCGGCATCGCCGTGGTGACGCTGTCGCTTGCCATCGGCATCGTCCTGGGTCTGGCGGCCGCCTTTGCCGGCGGGCTGCTCGATACGGCGATCATGCGGCTGATGGACATCGTGCTGGTGTTCCCCTCCCTGCTGCTGGCCATCGTCATCGTGGCCATCCTGGGTCCGGGTCTGTTCAACGCGATGATCGCGGTCGCGGTGGTCACGCTGCCCGGCTATACGCGGCTGACACGGGCCGCGGCGCTGTCGGAGCTGGCGCGCGACTATGTCACCGCGACGCGCTGCGCCGGCGCCGGCACGCTGCATCTGATGTTCGACACCGTGCTGCCGAACTGCCTGGCGCCACTTATCGTGCAGGCGAGCCTTGGCTTCGCCACCGCCATCCTGGATGCCGCGGCACTCGGCTTCCTCGGGCTCGGTGCGCAGCCACCGACGCCGGAGTGGGGCACGATGCTGGCCGGCGCGTTGCAATTCTATCAACGCGCCTGGTGGGTGCTGACGTTTCCGGGCCTTGCGATCCTGATCGCCGTACTGGCGTTCAACCTGTTCGGCGACGGACTGCGCGATGCGCTGGACCCGCGATTGAAGCACTGATGTCGGCGCTGCTCGAGATCCGCAACCTGGTGGTCGAATTCACCACGCCGCGCGGTGTATTCCGTGCGGTGGACGGCCTGGACCTCACGCTCGACACCGGCGCGATCGTCGGCATCGTTGGCGAATCAGGCTCCGGCAAGAGCGTCGCCATGCTGGCGGTCATGGGGCTGATCGGCTGGCCCGGGCGCGTGCGGGCCGATCGGCTGCGCTTCGCCGGCCACGACCTGCTGCATCTCACCTCGCGCCAACGCCGGAGGCTGGTCGGCAAGGACATGGCGATGGTATTCCAGGAGCCGACATCGTCGCTCAATCCCTGCTATCCGATCGGCTGGCAGATCGCGGAAAGCCTGCGGGCGCATCAAGCGGTGGACCGCCGTTCGGTGCGCGAACGGGTCATCGATCTGCTGCGGCAGGTCGGCCTGCCGGCGCCCGAGACGCGGCTTGGCGCGTTCCCGCATCAACTGTCCGGCGGCATGAACCAGCGGGTGATGATCGCCATGGCGATCGCCTGCGATCCGTTGCTGTTGATCGCCGACGAACCGACGACCGCGCTCGATGTGACGATCCAGAAGCAGATCCTCGAACTCCTGGTATCGCTGCAACGCGAGCGCGGCATGGCGCTGGTGCTGATCACCCATGATATGGGCGTGGTCGCGGAGACGGCGCATCGGGTGGTGGTGATGTATGCCGGGCAGATGGCGGAGGAGGCGCCCGCCGAGCACCTGTTCGCGGCACCGCGCCATCCCTACACCGCTGCGCTGCTCGCGGCGCTGCCGGAACGGGCGCTCGGTCGCGAGCGGCTGCCGACCATACCAGGAGTCGTGCCGGGCATCGACGATCGTCCGGCGGGGTGCGTATTCCATCCGCGGTGCGCCTTCTCGACGGAGCTCTGCGCGACCGAGCGCCCGGCGGTCACGCGAGCCACGGCCGGGCGCGTGCGCTGCCACTACCCGCTGGTTGGACCGAGTTCATGCCGGCGTTGATGGAGGCACGCGGGCTGCGCCGCTACTATGGCGCCAATACCGGCCTGTTCGCCCGCAAGGGAACCGTGCGCGCGGTGGATGGCGTGTCGTTCACGCTGGCTCCTGGCAGGACCTTGGCCGTCGTGGGCGAGTCCGGGTGCGGCAAGTCCACTCTTGCGCGCATGGCGACCTTGCTCGAGCCGCCGTCCGCGGGCGAGTTGCTGATCGACGGCGAGCCGACCGGAAATCTGAGCGCGGCGAGGCGCCGAAGCCTGCTTCGGTCGGTGCAGATGGTGTTCCAGAACCCATATGGCTCGCTCAACCCGCGCAAGCCGGTGGGCGCGATCCTGGAGGAGCCGCTGGCCATCAACCATCGCGGCGGCCGGCGCGAACGGCAGGACGCAGCGCGCGCGATGATGGCGAAGGTCGGCCTGCGGCAGGATCAGTATGGCCGCTATCCGCACATGTTCTCTGGCGGGCAGCGCCAGCGCATCGCCATCGCCCGCGCGCTTATGCTGCACCCACGCATCGTGGTGGCCGACGAACCGGTATCCGCCTTGGATGTGTCAATTCAGGCGCAGGTGCTGAACCTGCTGATGGATCTGCAGGACGAGTTCCGTCTCGCCTATCTGTTCATCAGCCACGACTTGTCGGTGGTTCGCCATATCGCGCACGAGGTGCTGGTCATGTACTGCGGCCGCGTGGTGGAGCAGGGGTCGAAGCTGAGCGTGTTCGAGACCCCCCTGCACCCGTACACGCGCATGCTGCTGTCGGCCACTCCGTCGCTCAACCCGACGGTGCGCAGGACGGTGGTCTCGGTGAAGGGCGAACCACCCTCGCCGATCGATCCGCCGCCTGGCTGCGCGTTCGCCTCGCGTTGTCCGCATGCGACCGAACTTTGCGTGGTGGAGCGCCCGGTGCTGCGCGCCTTTGCCTACGCCCAGGTGGCCTGCCATCACGCCGAAGCGATCGGCTGAGCGCGATAAAACAAAGAGATAGAGCAGGATGAGTTCGTCTTTCGGAAGTCATCCTGCTCTGAGCGCTATTCGGCCGCCGCGGCTCGGGGCGGAATGCGCTCCAGACGGCTGTCGTGGCCCAGCGCGAACAGCACAATCGCGGAGATCACCGGTGCGGCGGCGATCGCCAGCAGGCCGACCGTGTCGCTGTTCGTCGCGTCCTTCACCAGTCCGAACATGTAGGGTCCAAGGAAGCCACCCAGGTTGCCCACCGCGTTGATCAGCGCGATGCCGCCCGCGGCCGCCGTGCCGGAGAGCATCGCGGTCGGCAGCGACCAGAAGGTAGGAGCGATCGATTGCTGCCCCATAACGCCGATGATCAGCGCGACCATGATGATGACCGGATGCTGGATTCCGATCAGAATGCAGACGCCCAGGCCCGCGGCACAGACGAGGCATGCGGCGGCAACGTGCTTGGTGCGTTCGCCGCTGTGGTCCGAGTGGTACCCCCAGTAGATCATCGCGAACGCCGCGAATACGAACGGGATCGCGCTGATCACCCCGGTCATCTGGGTCGAGACGCCGAACGCCTTGACGATCTGCGGCAGAAAGATCAGCAGGCCGTAGTTCGAGACGTTCTGCCCGAAATAGACCAGCGTCAGCCACCAGACCCGCGGGTTGCGCATCGCCTCGCCGAGTTCGAAGCGTTTGATCTTTTCGCGCTGCGCACGTTCGGATTCAATTCGCGTCTCCAGCCATTCGCGCTGCTCGGGGCGCAGCCAGCGCGCATCGCGTGGCCGATCCGTCAGCCAGAACAGGATGACGAAACACATGACGATCGGCGGCACCGCTTCGGCGATGAACAGCCATTGCCATCCGGCGAGGCCGAATACGCCATCCAGGCCGAGAAGCTGTGCCGATACGATCGGGCCGATGATCAGCGCGACCATGATGATGGCCGGATGCTGCATGCCGATCACAATGCAGACGCCCAGGCCCGCGGCGCAGACGAGGCATGCGGCGGCAACGTGCTTGGTGCGTTCGCCGCTGTGGTCCGAATGGTACCCCCA
>DATBKQ010000211.1:0-9601 GCA_036555825.1 Acetobacteraceae bacterium
TCAAGATCATAGCGGACGCTGATCGGGCCGCGTTCGCCGACCGGCGGGGGCAGGTCCGAGGGGTCACGAGCGATGCTGACGCCCTGTTCGGCCAGCTTCGGTGCCGCGGCCTCGACCCTGACGGTGCCGGTCATGCCGGCCTCGCGGTGGCCGGGAATGGAGCAAAAATACGCGAAGGTGCCGATGTCGCTGGCGCGGAACGTCAGTGTGCTGCTGGCACCGGGACCCGAGACGCGCTGGGAACTGGCGTGCAGTTCGGGCAGCACGATGTCATGCTCTGCGCCCTCACCATTTACCAGGGTGATCTGGACAAGGTCGCCTTCGTGCACGGTGAGGGTGGGGTTCACCTTGCCATCGATGTCACCGCCCCTGCCGATATAGACCATTTTGCCTTGGGCGATGCCTGTGCGCAGCGTGAAGACGGCATTCGGCATGGCGTGCGCCGTCATGACGGTGTCCGCCGCCGCGGACGGCGCGGGACCCGCGGCCAACGCGGGCAACGGCAGGCAGAGCGCGGATGCGAGCAGCACTGCGCGCAAGCTTGACGCCATCGAATTGCCTCCTCGGGATTTGCCTGGCGGAGCGGGTAAACCCTTATCGTGCTCCTTGCTTTGATCTGGATCAAACCTGGCGGGATTGCCCGACCGGAGCCGTGCGGGGCGCCAGTTCCGCCAATCTGTCCTCTTCACCTACAATGCCGCACCCTTGCAAGTGAGTGTGCCGCTGTCCCAGAGCCGTTATCTGCTCGACGTCCAGTCGCTGAGCGTCGCTTTCGGGACCGATCGAGGTCCGATTACTGTGGTGCACGCGCTGGATCTGCGGGTATCAGAGGGCGAGACCTTGGCCATTGTCGGCGAGTCCGGCTCCGGCAAGTCGGTGACCGCGCTTTCGATCACCCGGCTGATTGACCACACCGGCGGGCGGATCACCGAGGGCCGCATACTGTTCACCGACCGCACCGGACGGCAGCGCGATCTTGCGGGCGAGTCGGCCGAGGCGATGCGGCGGTTGCGCGGGCCGGAAATGGCGATGGTGTTCCAGGAGCCGATGAGCAGTCTCAATCCGGTGCTGCGGATCGGTGATCAGATCGCCGAGGCGATCATGCTGCATCGGGGCATGGGCGAGGCAGCCGCGCTGGCGGAGGCGCAGCGGCTGTTGGAGCATGTGCGCATCCCGGAAGCGCGGCGGCTGTTGCAGCGTTACCCGTTCCAGCTTTCCGGCGGCATGCGGCAGCGGGTGATGATCGCCATGGCGCTGTGCTGCCGCCCGCGCCTGCTGATCGCGGATGAGCCGACGACCGCGCTGGACGTGACGGTGCAGGCGCAGGTGCTGCGGTTACTGCGTGCGCTGCAGCGCGAATACGGCATGGGATTGATGTTCATCACGCATGACATGGGCGTGGTGGCGGAGATGGCCGACCGCGTGCTGGTGATGCGGGACGGCGTGAAGGTGGAGGAGGGCGATGCCGTGCGCGTATTCGACGCCCCACGGCATCCTTACACGCGCGTGCTGCTGAATGCGGTGCCAGTGCTGGGCAGCCTTGGCGGCGAGCCGTTGCCGATGCCGTTTCCGGAAGATGGACAGGTAATGGCACCGCAGGCAACGGTTCGCACCGATGTGCCGCCGGTGCTCGAGGTCAACGGTTTGACCACCCGGTTCGACCTGCGGCGGCGTTTCCGGACCGCTGCCCGCATCCATGCGGTCGAGCAGGTAACGTTGACCGTTCGGCATGGCGAGACGCTGGCGCTGGTGGGTGAGTCAGGCTGCGGCAAGTCCACCACCGGGCGAAGCATCATCCGGCTGGAACGGCCGGAAGCGGGCGAGATCAGGCTGAATACGGAGAACGTGACGAGGCTCGACCGCATGCGTGAGGAACGGCTGCGGCGCGGCGTGCAGTATGTATTCCAGGATCCGCTCGCGTCGCTCGATCCGCGGCTGACCATTGGATTCTCGATCGCGGAACCCATTCGCACGCATCGGTTGTTCCGCGGCGAGGCGGTAGAGCGACGCGTGCATGAGCTGCTTCGGCTGGTCGGGCTTCTGCCGGAACATGCACGCCGCTACCCGCACGAACTGTCGGGCGGGCAGCGCCAGCGGTGCTGCATTGCGCGGGCGCTGGCGTCCGAGCCAAGCCTGATCATTGCCGATGAGGCGGTGGCGGCGCTGGATGTGTCGATCCGCGCGCAGGTCGTGAACCTGCTGATGCAGCTCCAGGCGCGGCTCGGCATCGCCTATCTGTTCATCTCGCATGACATGGCGGTGGTCGAGCGGGTCAGCCATCGGGTGGCGGTGATGTACCTGGGACAGATCGTCGAGATCGGGCCGCGCCAGGCGGTGTTCCAGGATCCGCGGCATCCCTACACGCGGCGGTTGTTGGCGGCCGTGCCGATCCCCGACCCGCGCCGCCGCGACCACTCCATCGAGCTTGACGACAGTGAGGTGCCGAGCCCGTTGCGCCGGCTCGACGATCCGCCCATCGTGGCGCCCTTGGTGCAGGTGGGCGAGGAGCACTTCGTCGCGCGTCACCGCGTTGGTGGCCTGTACTGAACGGGGAGGAGAGATCCGTGCTGCGCTCCATTCGTATGTTGCTTGCCGCCCTGCTGTTCGCGGTGCCGGCGGTCGCGTTCGCCGCGAAGGACCTGGTGGTGGGGGTGCCGGCCACTCTGACCGGGCTCGATCCTGCCGATCTGAACGACAATCTGTCGCAGTCCGCGGCACGGCTGATGTTCGAGGGGCTGTATAATCTCGACGAGCACATGAAGCTTCAGCCGCAGCTCGCCGAGAGCTACGTGGCGACCGAGGACGCCAAGGAGTTCACCTTCCACCTGCGCAAGGGCGTCATGTTTCACGACGGGACGCCGTTCAACGCGCAGGCGGTGAAGTTCAGCTTCGACCGTGCCGGGAACCCGGAGAATCACCTGAAGCGGCAGAGCCTGTACGTGATGATCGACCACACGGACGTGGTGGACGATTACACGGTGCGGGTAGTGCTGAAGTACCCGTTCGGGGCGTTCGTCAACGACATCGCTCACCCAGGCGCGCTGATCGTATCGCCCAAGTCGGTGCAGCAGTACGGCAAGGAGGTCACCCGGCATCCGTCGGGCACGGGGCCGTACGAATTTGTGAGCTGGAGCGCCGACACGCTGAAGCTGAAGAAGAACGAGCACTACTGGCGACCGGGCGAGCCGAAGCTCGACACCATCACCTATCGGACCGTGCCGGAGAATGGTGCACGGATCGCCATGCTGCAGGCCGGCGAGGCGCAGTTCATTTACCCGGTGCCGCCCGAGCTGATCGCCTCGCTTGAGCACAGCCCGACGATCGCCATCTTCGACCAACCGTCCATCCTCGGTCGCTACGTGGCGCTCAACAACATGCGCAAGCCGTTCAACGACCAGCGCGTGCGGCTGGCGCTGAACTACGCGATCGACAAGCGGGCATTCATCAAGGTGGTGTTCAACGGGCATGCGGATCTGATGGATTCGCCGATGCCGCAGTTGCTGCCATTCTATCAGAAGCAGGGCTTCTATGCGTACGACCCGGCGAAGGCCAAGGCATTGCTGGCGGAGGCCGGGTATCCCAACGGTTTCGAGTCCACGCTGACCGGCATCTCCGATACCCTGGCGCAGCGCGGCATGCAGTTCATCCAGCAGCAGCTTGCGGCGATCGGGGTGAAGATCAACGTGGAGCCGCTGGAGGCCGGAGTGCTGACCGCGAAGGAGTTCAATGTCAAGGGACCGGAGGACGCCACGATCGTCATGCTGTACGGCGGCTGGTCGTCGTCGACAGGCGATGCTGACTGGGGGATGCGGCCAATGTTGTACAGCAAGTCGTTCCCGCCGGTTCTGGCCAACCTGGCCTGGTACAGCGACCCGAAGACCGATGCGGCGATCGAGGAGGGGTTGGCCACCGTCGATCCGAGCAAGCGGGCGGCGGCGTATGCGGAGGCGCAGGCACAGGTGTGGAAGGACGCGCCGTGGATTTTCCTGAGCGTGGACCACAGTCTGGCAGCGTATTCGAAGAAGCTGCACGGTGCGTCCATGCGGCCGGATCTGCAGTTCTACCTGCGTACCGATGCGACGCTGGACTGAAGTTGAAACCACGGATGAAGACGGATGCACACGGATTTGGCCACATTGGCGCGGGGCGTATCTGTGTTCATCTGTGTGCATCCGTGGTTCCATTGCATAAGTGCTCGAATACCTGATCCGCCGGCTGGCCGGCGTCATCCCGGTGCTGCTTGCGGTCAGCGCATTCGTGTTTCTGTTCGTGCACCTGCTGCCAGGCGATCCGGCGCGGCTGGTCGCGGGACCTGACGCGACGCCGCAGGACATCGCCGCGGTGCGCGCCGATATGGGGCTGGATCGGCCGCTGGTGGCGCAGTACCTGCGTTATCTTGGGCAGACTCTGCAGTTTCGGCTCGGGCGTTCGATCAAGACGCACCAGACGGTGGCGGAACTGATCGGTGAGCGCTTCGTGCCGACGCTGCTGCTGACAGTGTTCGCGATGGTTTGGTCGGTCATTGTCGGTGTCGCGATCGGCGTGCTGTCGGGCGTGAAGCGGGGGCGATGGCCTGACCAGGTGGCGATGGTGCTGGCGATTTCCGGCATCTCGTTTCCCGGCTTCTGGCTGGGGCTGCTGCTGATCGATCTATTCTCGGTGCGTCTGGGCTGGTTGCCGACCGGCGGCTATGAGAGCTGGCAGAGCCTGGTGCTGCCGGCGTTCACCTTGGGCACCGGCGTCGCCGCGGTGATGGCGCGGTTCACGCGCTCGGCGTTTGTCGAGGTGACCGCGGAGGATTATGTGCGCACGGCGCGTGCTAAGGGCGTACCGGAACGGCTTGTGGTCTGGAAGCATACGCTGCGCAACGCCCTGATCCCGGTGATCACACTGGCGGGTCTGCAGTTCGGTTTCCTGCTGGGTGGCGCGATCGTGGTGGAGACAGTGTTCGCCTGGCCTGGGCTGGGCCGGCTGCTGGTCGACAGCGTGTCCTACCGGGACTATCCGGTGATCCAGGCGGAAATCCTGCTGTTCTCCTGCGAATTCGTGTTGATCAACCTGGTCGTCGATCTGCTGTATGCGGCGGTCAATCCGGAGATCCGGCTGCGATGACAGCGGAAGCCGACGGATGAGCGAATTGACGCTGGCGACACCGGCGATCCGCTCGCCGTCGGCCGAGTTCTGGCGGCGATTCCGGCGCAAGCGCGTCGCGCTGGTATCTGGGGGCGTACTGTTGCTGCTGATCGTTGCCGCAGCGGCCGCACCCTGGATCGCACCGTACGGCCCGACGACCCCCGATTACGACAACGTGCTGTCAGGGCCATCCTGGCAGCACCTCTGTGGCACGGACACGTTCGGGCGGGACATTTTCAGCCGCATCCTGTGGGGAGGACGAATCTCGTTGACGGTCGGGTTCGTGTCGGTGGCGCTGGGAGGAATGGCCGGCGTGGCACTCGGGCTGATCAGCGGGTTCTTCGGCGGTGTGATCGACGGCTTCATCATGCGGCTGATGGACGTTCTGCTGGCGTTTCCCGGTATCCTGTTGGCGATCGGCGTGGTGGCGCTGCTGGGGCCGGGGGTCGACAATGTGATCTACGCGATCGCGGTGTTCAGCGTCCCGGTATTCGCGCGCCTGGTGCGGGGCAGCACGCTGGCGCTGAAGCAGACGCTGTATGTGCAGGCGGCGCGCAGCATCGGCGTGCGGGCGACGATGCTGATGCTGCGGCATGTCCTGCCGGGGACGCTGCCGAGTGTGATCGTGTACTGCTCGCTGCGGGTAGGAACGTCGATCCTGACCGCGGCGGCGCTGAGTTTCATCGGGCTAGGCGCGCCGCCACCGAGCCCCGAGTGGGGGACGATGCTTGCGGAAGGGCGCTCCTATCTCGGGGTCGCCGATCAGATCACGGTGTTTCCTGGTATCGCCATCTTCGTGACCGTGCTGGCCTTCAATCTGCTGGGTGATGGGCTGCGCGACGCACTGGATCAGAAGCTGCGCTGAAGCGCACGTCATTCCGATTTCGCTGCACGATGGCGTCAATCGCGGCGCTGTACGACTCGGCGAATTTCTCGCGCGTATAGGTTGCCCTCGCGTATTCCCAGGATCTCCGCGCCAACGTCTGCAACTCCCCGGCTGGCCGGTCGGAGATTGATCGCACTGAACGCCGGATCTCCGCAACGGAGCAGTTCGGCAGCACGATGCCTCGGTCCTCGCTGACATCCACCCCCGATTCGTAGCTGACGATCGGCACCAGGCCCGCGTGCATGCCGGTCACCACCGAGCCGCTGCAACCCTCGGAGCAAGATGGAGAGACCAATCCCACTGCTGCGCGGGCGAGATCGCTGAACTTCTGGCCCGCCACATCAACCCAGCCGACAGTGGTGATATTGGGGGTGTCGTACAGCTCCTTCCGGAAGACGCGAACGAAATCCTCTTCCTGCTCAACCGGTCCACACACAGTCAGGCGATGATCCGGCATTCCGGCAAACGCCTCCAGGGCGAGGTCAAGTCCCTTGTGGACCAGGCCACCGCTGTTGAGCCAGATGAAATGTCGCCGCGACGCCACGAAATCCTTATCGCTCGGCCATTCGTATAGTACCGTGGCCGAGATGGGGAGCCGATACAGCGGCTTTCCGGCGTAGGTGAAGGTACTCATCGTGAATGCGTTGCCAAGAACCGTCGCGTAATCCGCATGCTCGATCGCCAGGTTGGGCATCATGAAACGCCTCGGGCAAAGAGTAACGTTCCTCCGCCGCTGCAGCTCGAGCAGACGCTGTGCCTCAGCAGCGTTGTTGAACAGCGCATGAGCAGTATCGATGTGCATGATCTTTATACAATCATGGTTCAGCACTTCGGCTACGCGCTCCAGCACAGTCCTGTGCTCGATGAAGAAATCATAGCGTTTCCTGGGCCAGAAGGTTTTGTTGTAAGAGTTTATCACGTCCACCGAGTAACCCATGTCCAAAAAAGTCTCGGCGATGCGAACACATTCCCAATAGCTGGTATGATGCGACCGGACCTGGTGGCCTTTTCGCAAGAGGAATGGTTCGATCATGTACGAGAGCAGCACGCTCCCGGTGGAGGGCTGCACGGGCTTGAGATGCACGATCCGCGACTTCTCCAGGTGCCACTTCGCCTTTCGACGGAGGGAAACCAGGGCGTTGACTAAGTCTTTGGCGTTCATAGCCCATCCATATAGGAGATGCAGCTGAAGAATGCGGACAGCGATGCTACCGCGAATGACCGATTCCTGGAACTCCCGGCAGGGATCATCGCGCCGGCTTAGCAGAGGGGGTGGACTTTGGGGTGCGACCGCTCTCCTCGCTGCCGGGTGGCTTGCGGCCTGCATTGATCACGCCAGAGAAATGCCAGAACCGTTGCACGCCGCCGGGAACTACTTCGCCACACCGGCCGGCAAGGCAATCTATCTGGCGGGCTCGCATACCTGGAACGAGGCGCAACAGATCGGGCCGACGGCATTCACCTTCGAGCAGTTCCTGGACTTCGAACAGGCAATCGGCGGCAATTTCATACGCTATTGGAATTTCACCACCTCCACCGACGCCGTGGGTACAATTCCTGACCGGGACCTGCCGTGGGTGCGGTCGAGCACACCGGGCGCGAACGACGGTGCTGCCAGATGGGATCTGACGCGCTTCAACGAGACCTATTTCGAAAACCTGCGTTCCAACATCATCGCGGCCGGCCGCCGGCACATGTATGTGTCGTTCATGCTGTTCGCAGCCGAGACGAATTATCCAGCCAGCGCGGCTGGCGAAGTCTTTCTTGCCGAGAACAATGTCAATGGCGTCGATGCCGGCAGCGCTTCGGGTGAAGAGCGCCTGGGAAATGCAGCGCTGCTGGCCATGGAAGAGGCATATGTGGCAAGGGTCATTGACGCGATCGGCGACCTTCCGAATGTGCTTTATGAGGTCACGAACGAGGCGGACAACACAACGGATGCCTATGACTGGCAGGAGGAGATCGCACGGTTTTTGCGATGGTACGAGCGACACAAGGGGATCCCGCACCATCCGGTCGGCATCACTTCGCCTTACCCGGTCGGAGATCCAAATATAAATGCCACCCTGTTTCAGCGTGCCAGTTCCGACTGGACCTCGCCTTACGGCTGGCGCGACTACCAGGGAAACCCGCCAGACGCGCCGGGCAATAAACCGGTCATTGTAGACACTGACCATACCGGCGGCGCGGGTAAGGATGCCGGCTGGGTCTGGCAAATGTTCACGCGCGGCTACAACGTCGCCTACATGGACAATATGTGCGGATCGGGCCTGCCCGACACCGTACTCGGGAACAATGACGGCGACTGCGCCTTGCGGGTCAGCGCACGACTTGGCATCAACACAACGTCGCGGGCCGCCAGGCTGCTCAACTTGCGATACATGTTGCCGCACGGCGATCTGTCGTCGACAGGCTATGTCCTCGCAAACCCGGCCGGCGGCGAGTATGCGATTTACGCCCCCAACGGTGGAGAGTTCGAGGTTGACCTGTCTGGCTCCGTGGGTCAGCTGGGAATGTGGTGGGTGGACGTCGATGGTGGCACAATCACCGCCGCGGGAACGGTGCAGGCCGGTGGAGCGCGCAGGTTTAGTGCTCCGCACGCGCGCGACGCGCTGCTTCTCACACCTTAACCCCGGTCCAGCGCATTGGCGTCCTGTCGTACCTGGATCCCGATCCGGCGATAAAGGCGGACCTCGAACGGTGGCAGACTATAGTCCTGGTCGCGCCAACTGCTGTCCAGCTTGTAGTCGCGCAACGCGCCGTGCAGACGCCCGAGGACCGCCGGCGTGAACTTATAGGGCGACGGCTCGGCGATCACGATCCAGGCGGGGTTTTGGGCGAGCACCGCCGCGACCTCCTGAAGCGGTTGTGCGCCCGAGCTGGACGCGAAGTCGGTGAGTTCGGCACAGAAGACGAAACGGGTTGGTGGCGACGCACCAGCGAAGTTGTAGACCAACGGATCGTAGTTGAACACAAAGACATCGTGCAGGTTCGTCCCGACCTGCTGTATGCGTGCCGCCACCGCGCGCGGCACGTTGATCCGATCGATGCTCCGGCTGATCGGCGCATTCCTCACCATAACCAGGACGGCTGGAATTGCAGTGGCGGCAGCGATCAGGCTGAAGATTGTTTTTCGCAGCGTGAACCTGCGTGCGAGCAATGCGGCGGCAAGGCCGGCAGTGAGGGAAAGCGGTGGCAGCAGCGCGTTGAAGTAGTGTCGCCAGAACTTGAGCGGCATGGTCACGTCGATAGCCGCCGCCACAAGCCATACCACCAGCCAGAGTGCAAGGCGGCGCTGCCGCGAGAACCGAATGTCGCGCAGCAGGATAGCCAGCACCACTGGCCACGGGAGCAGCGGAGCGATGCCACGCAGGCCATCGCGCAAGTAAGCGAGCGCGGTCTGCCAGCCGATGGAAACCCTGATATAGGCAACATTGGCCGAGACGTTAGCTTCGATATAGGGCAGCAGCGCTCCATTCTGCCAGAAGTAGAGCGTGGCCACCGCGGTCGGCAGGACTCCGCCAAGCAGCATAACACCGCCCAGCCCGGCGGTGCGGGGAATGCCTGCGCCATGCCGCCACA
>DATBKQ010000212.1:0-10755 GCA_036555825.1 Acetobacteraceae bacterium
ATCAGGCTGGTGCTGTCGGACCTGCCGGCCGATCGGCTGCTGAAACTGGCTGACGCTGGCCAGGCCCAACAGGTGGTGCTGTTCAACATCCAGGCTCCGGACGATGCGCTGCGTCAGGAAGACTGTCGCGACAATGTGATCGATGTGGCGCCATCGCGCGCCATGCTGGCCGATGCGCTGGCGCAGTACCTGGTCTGGAAGAAGTGGTCGCGCTGGGTGCTGATGTACGGCTCGCATCCCGACGATGCGTTGCTGGCGGCCGCCTATCGCCGCGCCGCCAAGCGATTTGGCGCCCGTATTGTGCAAGAGCGCGAGTTCAAGGATACCGGCGGTGCACGCCAGACCGATTCGGGCGTCGTGCAGACACAGCAGCAGATGCCGGTGTTCACGCAGGGCCTGCCGGACTACGACGTGCTGGTGACAGCCGATGAAAACGAGGTATTCGCGAATTACCTGCCATTTCGCACGTGGGACCCGCGACCCGTCATGGGATCCGCCGGGCTGCGGCCTGTCAGTTGGGACGCTGCGAGTGAATCGTGGGGTGGAACGCAACTTCAGGATCGCTTCATCCGCTCGGCGCACCGCCGCATGACTGCGCTTGACATGCAGGCATGGACCGCATGCCGCATGATCGGCGAGGCGGCCAGCCGCTCAGCCTCGGCTGATCCGGCAAAGATCATGCAGGAGATGAAGAGCCCCGATTTCGGGGTTGCCGCCTACAAGGGGCAGAAGCTGTCCTTGCGCGACTGGGACTGGCAGCTCCGGCAACCCATCCTGCTGTCGGACGGCCGCACCGTCGTCTCGGTCTCGCCCCAGCCGGGTTTCCTGCATCAGGTGACCGAACTCGACACCCTTGGGTTCGACCGTCCCGAAACAAAGTGCAAGTTGCGATGAAACAACTGCTGCTTGGCCTCTGCCTGGCCGGCTTGCCGGGATCGGCCCTGGCCTACACCGCCTATGTGACGAACGAGCGGGACAACACGATCAGTGTTGTGGACCTCGATCAGATGAAGACCGTGAAGACGGTGCCGGTGGGACAGCGGCCTCGTGGCATCACCTTGACCAAGGACGGCAGCCAGATCCTGGTGTGCGCGAGCGACGATGACACGATCCAGGTGATCGACGCGGCAACGCTGCGCATCGACGGCAACTTGCCGTCTGGCCCCGATCCGGAAACCTTCGCGCTGCACGTTTCGGGCAATCCGCTCTACGTGTCGAACGAAGACGACAACATGATAACGGTGATCGACGTTCCCACGCGGAAGGTGCTCGCGCAGATACCGACCGGCGTCGAGCCCGAGGGCATGGCGGTCAGCCCCGACGGGCAGACGATCGTGAACACGTCCGAGACCACCAACATGGCGCATTTCCTCGATTACCGGACGCGCAAGATGGAGGCGGCCGTCCTCGTGGACGCGCGTCCCCGCGCTGCCATGTTCAAACACGACGGATCGGAGGTCTGGGTTTCATCGGAACTCGGCGGTACCGTCAGCGTGATCGATCCGGTGAAGCACGCGGTCACAAACAAGATCTCGTTCCCGATCCAGGGCCTGCGCGCCGAGGCGATCCAGCCAGTGGGAATCCGTTTCACCGGCGACGACGCCACCGCGTTCGTGGCACTTGGCCCGGCGAACCGCGTCGCGGTGATCGACACGAAGTCCTACAAGGTGAAGAAGCTGCTGCTCGTGGGCCAGCGTGTATGGCAGATGGCCTTCACGCCGGACCAGAAATATCTGCTGACCACCAACGGTCTTTCCAACGACATCTCGGTGATCGACGTCGCTGATCTGCAGGTGGTGAAGTCGATCCAGGTTGGGCGGCTGCCCTGGGGCGTAGTTGTGTCGCCAAAATGAACGCGACTGCCGATCTGGCGGCACCCACGGCCGTCGACATCGCTCCTGCTGTCGATGCGCTCACCGTGCGCAACGTCAGCCATGCCTATGGCTCACGCCAGGCGTTGCGCGACGTCAGCCTGAGTGTCCCGCAGTCGCGCTTCACGGCGTTGCTTGGCCTGAACGGTGCCGGCAAGACCACGTTGTTCTCGCTGATAACCCGGCTTTACGACACCCGGCATGGCTCCATCGAGGTACTCGGTCACCCGGTGGCGCGGGAGCCAGGCGCGGCGTTACGACTGCTCGGGGTGGTGTTCCAGGCGCGCACACTCGATCTCGACATATCGGTGATGGAGAACCTGCTTTACCATGCCGCCCTGCATGGCATCGGCAGCCGCGACGCACGGCAGCGCGCACGCGTGGCGCTGGAGGAAATCGATCTGGCCGCTCGCGCGCGGGACGCGGTCCGTAATCTGTCCGGCGGCCAGATGCGCCGGGTGGAGATTGCGCGCGCGCTGCTGCATCGGCCCCGCGTCCTGGTGCTGGACGAACCGACCGTCGGCCTCGATGTCGCGTCGCGCTCGGCCATCCTTGGCCATGTGCGTTCGCTGGTGCACCAGCGCGGAGTTGCCGTGTTGTGGGCCACGCACCTGCTGGACGAAGTGACGGATGGCGACGCGGTTGTGGTGCTGCATCGCGGAGCCGTTCTTGCCGCCGGCGATGTGTCGGGGGTCGTTGCCTCGGCGGGAGCCGCCGATATGCGCAGTGCGTTCATCGCGCTGACTGGCGCGATCTCGGAGGGGTCGGAATGAGCGCCACGCAAACTGTCGAGCGTACCGGCTTCGGGCCGCTGCAGTACCTGACCTGCCTGCGCGGCATTGCCTGGCGCGAAGCGCTGCGCTTCGTGCACCAACGCGAGCGGTTCATCTCCGCACTGGTCCGGCCGCTGGTATGGCTGTTCATTTTCGCCGCCGGCTTTCGCCAGATCCTCGGCGTCTCGATCATCCCGCCGTATCAGACATATGTGTTGTACGAGGTCTATGTCACGCCAGGACTGATGGCGATGATCCAGTTGTTCAACGGCATGCAGTCCTCGCTGTCGATGGTCTACGACCGCGAAATGGGCAACATGCGCATGTTGCTGGTCAGTCCGTTTCCTCGCTGGTACCTGCTCACCAGCAAGCTGTTGGCCAGCACCGTGGTGTCGATCCTGCAGGTCTATGCCTACCTGTTCGTCGCTTGGCTATGGGGGGTTCAGCCGCCGGCCTGGGGTTATCTGTCAGTGCTTCCCGCGCTTGCACTGTCGGGCATGATGCTTGGCTCGCTGGGCATGCTGCTGTCGTCTGCCATCAGGCAGCTCGAGAATTTTGCCGGCGTGATGAATTTCGTGATCTTCCCGATGTTCTTCGCCTCGTCTGCCTTGTATCCGCTGTGGCTCGTGCAGCAGTCCAGCCCCGTGGTTTACGCGATCTGCCGGCTCAACCCGTTCACCTATGCCGTCGAGCTGATCCGGTTCGCGCTGTACAGCGAGATCGACTGGACCTCCCTGGCGGTGGTCGCTGCCATGACGGTTGCATTCACGACCGGCGCCATCATCGCCTATGATCCAGCGCGCGGCCTGATCGCACGCCGCGGCGGAGGCGGCGGATGAAGTGGCGCCTCGTGCCGCTGGTGATATGCGGGCTCGCGACCGCGGCGGCAGCGCCCGGCCCACGTGACCCCGATTGGCCGTGCCAACAAATCAAGGTTCCGCGCCTGTCGCTGGCTGCTGTCTGGTCGGGACCGGCTTTGGGTGGACAGCTCGGCGACTGGCGGCAGGATCCGCAGGTCTCCGATCTGGTCCGAACCATTGCGCAACGACGCGTGCCGCTCGATCAAGTGCAAGGGAAGATCCACGAGTTCGCGGCGCAGGCAGGCGATCAGAAGGAACCGAAGTTGCTGTTGGCGCTGTCCGGCGTATTTGGTCTGCTCGACGACGAGCGCAGCAGCGTCATCGACGGCCTGGACCGGTTCGGTGCGCGCCAGAAGGAGCTTGCTGCCGTGTTGCGCGAGGATACAGAGAAGCTCCGTAAAATGCAGTCAGACCCCGCTTCGGATGCAGGCGAGGTCAATCAAATGGAGGAGCGGGTGACCTGGGAGGGACGGGTGTTCCAGGACCGACGCCAGGCTCTGAGTTACGCGTGCGATGTGCCTGCGAAAATCGAGCAGCGGCTGTTTGGCATCTCGCGCGCGATTCAGGAAGCGCTTGAATGAAGCGGCCCTCATTCGCTCACCTGCGGACGAGGCACAGGGGTGCGCGACTCAAGTGGCAGGTGATCGGCGATCCATCCGTCGGTCCCGTCCGGGTACCAGCCGACGTGAGTATAACCCAGCGCGAGAGCACGTTTCGCTGCGTTCCATGACATCCAGCAACTGGTGAGACAATAGAACACCAGCAACCGATCGCGATCGCCGCCGCTCGCCTGTGCCAGGCCGCGCTCGAAATATTGTTCCATCACCGGGGCCAGCGCACCATAACCAGTGTCCGGCAGCCAAACGCTTCCCGGCACGTCCTCGCGCGGTTTCTCCCGCCAGATCGTCGAGGCCGGCAATCCCGCTGGTCGCGGGACCTGTGGCAGGACATCGATGAACACTGCGTCGTGCTGCTGCCAGTGGGCTCGTGCCTGCTCGGTGGAGAAGACGATTGCGCCCTGCAGCGTCGCCGGCGTTGGGGCGCGATAATCGTCCATGCGATAACTGGACGGCTCAGGCGGAGGATCAGCCGCTGCCGCCAACCCCCCAAGCACCAGACCACCGAACGCCGCCGTGCAGTGACGGGTTATTCGCCTCATGGTGCCTTTAGCTTGCCTTGCTCGTCTATTAGAGGAACGCCGTATTCTTCCAGAATATGATCGATCGCGATCTGGTTTTCGGTAATCAGGCGGTTCAGCCGGCGTTTCCAGTCCTGATCGCTGCGACGCACACCCATGGCGATGCGAAAATCCATCCGCTCCTGTTCCTTGAGCAGTGGTGCGACGACCAGACGCGGGGTTTCACGCTGGGCGTAATATCCGGCAATAGGGCCCCACAGCACGCCGGCATCGATCGTTCGGGCCGCGATGTCATGCGCCATCGCGCGGGTCGGAGATTCCACGCGCGTGTCCACGGTCAGTGCATAGGGCTTGGCCAACGCCATCAGGCCCCGCTCAACCAGAACCGTGGCCGGCGGGGTCCCCGCCACGATGCCTAGATGCTTGCCCTTCAGCCGCGGATCCTCCAGCGACTGAACCGAGTCGAGGCCGCTATCGGGCCGGAACACCAGGGCATAGGTCGTGTGATAATAGGGATTGGTTGTCTGGACGAGATCGTCGCCGACGGCCACTCCCATAATGACGTCGCAACGCAACGCGTTCAGCGTGTTGCGTACAAAGCCAATCACCTGCGGATAGTAGGTATAGCTGGTAGGTTCGCCCAGTTTGCTGGCGAACAACTCGGCCAGCTTGTTCTCGAAACCTTCGCCGGCCTGATCGGAGAACGGCAGGTTGCGGGGGTCCGCGCAGACCCTGAATGTGTTCGGGTCCACGAGCTCGGCCGACGAACCGAGCCCCGGCGTTTGGGCTCGTGCCAGGCCGCACATCAGCAGCAGGGCACCAACGGCAACAGCAGCGAGACGCATATCGCTCGGCCTCCGATCAGCCCATGCACTCATCCTCTGCCTTGGTGTAAGCCTCGGGCTTCGGTGCATGCCTTTCCGGACGTCCTCGTCCGACCGCGCCATCGGCGCGCGCCCGCAGATAGACGTAGATCGCATCGATGAAGCACATAACGTTCTTGTTCTCGCCATTGGCCGGCATGACCAACTCCTGCGAAGCCGACACGTCCTTCTTACCGCTCGCAACGACCGCATAAAAGTCGGTGTAGCTCAGGCGCTGCATTGATTCCATCAGTGCCGGAGCATAGGTGGAACCCATGCCATCAGGACCATGGCATCGCAGGCATTCGGACGAATACCGGTTGAACCCGACATAAGTGTACCAGTCCACCGTGCCGTCCGGTGCGACCTTGAAAGTGGGAACACCATTCTTGTCGCTCCATTTGCCGTCTTCCGACTTGGTGGCGGTCGGATCGCCCGAACCGTCGGTGACGGCGTAGGCCCCCACGGAAACAGCTATGGCCGCCGCTGTTGCGGCGGCTGCATATATGAGACGTCGCACGATATGCGTCCTCGCTGGCATTTCCCGAACGGCCGGCCCTGACGGGCCGGCCAACCGGTATCGGGGTTCAGCTTGAAGGGAGCTTGAACACCGTAAGGGTGCCGCCCAGTGCTGTGTAATTGTTCAGTGCGGCATAGCCACCGACCGCGCCGAGACCAGCATGCGGATCAGTCAGGCCAGCGGCAAGGCCGATGCCGGCCCATCCGCCGACGCCGGACAGCACGGCAACAGACTGCCTGCCGCCATGCTCGTAGGTCATCACGTTACCGATGATGCCGGACGGCGTCTTGAACTTGTACAGCTCCTTGCCCGTCTTGGCGTCCACCGCCTTCAGGTAGCCCTCCAGGGTGCCGTAGAATACCACCCCGCCGGCTGTCGCCAGCGCGCCGGACCAGACCGAGAACTGCTCTGGATCGGACCAGACGATCTTGCCTTTGGTGGCGTCCCAGGCAATGAAGTTGCCCATATTGGTTTGCCCGGGCGGTGGGTACATCGACAGGGTCGCGCCGACATAGGGCTGTCCCGCCGTGTACGAGACGCGGAACGGCTCGTAGTCCATGCACACGTGGTTGGTCGGCACGTAGAACAGCTTGGTTTCCGGTGAGTAGGCGGCCGGCTGTTCGTCCTTGGTGCCCAACGCCGCAGGGCAGATCCCCTGCGTATTCACATCCTCGCCTTGTTGGCCCGGTGCGTACTTCGCGACGACATTTGGGCGGCCGTAGTTCTGGCTGTTCTTGTTCATATCGACGCCAGTGGTCCAGTTCACCGCGGGATCATACTTCGCGGCGACCAGCAACTCCCCGGTATCGCGGTTCAAGGTGTAGCCAAGTCCGTTGCGATCGAAGTGAACAAGCGTTGGCACCATCCGACCGCCAATCTCTTGGTCGACCAGGATCATCTCATTGACGCCGTCGTAGTCCCATTGGTCATGCGGCGTCATTTGATAGACCCACTTGGCCATGCCGGTGTCGGCGTTGCGGGCGAAGATCGTCATTGACCACTTGTTGTCGCCGGGCCGCTGCTTGGGATTCCAGGTGGAGGGATTGCCACTGCCGTAATAGATCAGGTTCAGCTTGGGATCATACGAATACCAGCCCCAGGTATCGCCACCGCCGATCTTCCACTGATCTCCTTCCCAGCTCTTCAGGCTGGAGTCAGCGCCGACCGGCTTGCCAAGGTCGGTCGTCTTCTGTGGATCGATCAGCACATCGCTGTCCGGCCCCTCGGAGTAGGCACGCCAGATCTGCTTGCCATCGTTGATGGAATAGGCCGTCACCCAACCGCGCACGCCGAATTCGCCGCCGGAGACGCCGACATAGACCTTGTCCTTGACGACCATCGGCGCACTTGTGCCGGTCTCGCCCTTGCCGGGGTCGCCTGTCTTCACCGACCATGCCACCTTGCCGGTCTTCGCATCGAGCGCCACCAGCGAGGTGTCCGCCTGGTGGAGGAACAGTTTGCCGTCCGCATAGGCGAGGCCGCGGTTGACCGTGTCGCAGCACATCACCGGAATGACGTTCGGATCCTGCTTCGGCTCGTACTTCCACAGGATCTTGCCGTCGTGATTCAGGTCCAGCGCGAACACGGTGTTCGGGAACGGAGCATGCACGTACATGACGTCGCCGATGACCAAAGGCGCTCCCTCATGACCGCGGAGCACGCCGGTCGAGAAGGTCCACGCGACCTGCAGCTTGCCGACATTCTGCGCAGTGATCTGATGGAGCTTGGAATAACGCTGATTGTCATAGGTGATGGTCGGCATCACGACATTCGCCGCGTTCGCCTGCATCTGCACCAGATCGCCGTTTTGTGCATAGGCGGCGCCGAACATGAATGGTGACGATAGAAGTGTCGCCGCCGTCAGTAGAGCCGCTGTCGAAGAACTTGGCATTGCTTCCTCCCATTGCTCTCCCTCACAGCGGGTAAGTGACCACAGCCGCCGCGAAGCACTCGTCCGGTTGGGATGCGTGATTGCCGGCGCCACGCCCAGGCAGGCGGGCCGGGATGTCTGTGCGGCTAACACTGACATGCACCGTGGTGGATGCCTGCCCCAACCGCAGACCTCCATGATCACCGACACCGACGCTATCCTTATTCTATGTACGAAGGGCGGCAAGTCACGGAGACGTGAATACATGAGACCATCGCGGCAGCACTGGAGACGCCAGAGTGTAAGCCATGGGCGTGCTGATCCGTGCAGTATTGTTCTTGGCCTGCTGTGTCGCGCAGGCGCTGGGAAGTGCGCCGATTTCCGTTCAAGGGGTGGCCGCAGGCGATTACGTGCATTTCGGCCAGGTCGCGCTGACCACGCCGGAGAATGCCGGCGATATCGCCAATCTAGGCATCATCGTCGGAAACGATGCCGTGGCAATCGTGGATACCGGCGGGAGTCTCAGTGTCGGGGAGGGGCTCCTGGCAGCGGTCCGCGGCATCACCGACAAGCCAATCCGCTATGTCATCAATACGCACGACCATCCAGACCACATATTCGGCAATGCGGCCATGCCACCCGGCGCGGTATTTGTCGGACACCGCAATCTTCCACGGGAGCTCGAGCGGCGCCGCGAATACTATCTGCAGTCCTATCGCCAACAGCTTGGGGAAGCGGCGATCGCGGCGGTCAAGATCATTGCCCCGACATTGCTGGTGGACACCGAAACGAGCCTGGATCTCGGCGGCAGACCGCTGCGGCTCCACGCATGGTCCCCTGCCGCCCATACCGATTGCGACCTGACGGTCCTCGACCAGAGCACCGGCGTGCTGTTCGCCGGCGATCTGGTGTTCTTGCAGCACATTCCCGTGGTGGACGGCAGCATCACGGGATGGCTCTCGGTCATCCAGCATCTGACGGCATTGCCCGCGCGCATCGTGGTGCCCGGTCATGGTCGCCTGGTGGCTCCGTGGCCGCGGGCCCTCGAGGACGAACGTCGCTACCTCACGGTACTGGCGCAGGACGCGCGGCGGGAGATCGCCGCAGGCACGCCGATGCAACGCGCTGTGACCAGCATTGCAAGCTCCGAGCGCGGCCGGTGGCAGCTGTTCGACGACTATAATGCCCGCAACGCGACGGCCGCGTTCAGCGAGTTGGAATGGCAATAGCCCGGTGACGGGCGGCCCGGCCGCGGTAGTGGTATTCGTCGCCGCCTGCAGTGGATTCGCTTTCGGCCAGCGTCCGTATGGTCGCATGGTGTGGCGACAGTTCGCACGCCGGGTCTGTCGCTGCCGCGTCGCCGGCGAGCGCCAGTGCCTGGCAGCGGCATCCGCCGTAGTCGATCTCGCGCATTTCGCACGACCGGCAGGGTTCCGGCATCCAGTCCGTGCCGCGGTACGCCTGAAAGGCCGGCGAATCGCACCATATCTCCGTCAGCGGCCGCTCGCGCACCGACCAGAACAGCAGGCCCGGGATGCTTTCCGCGGCATGGCACGGCAGCACCCGTCCGGATGGTGTCACGTTCAGCGAACGCCGCGCCCAGCCGCCCATGCACGCCTTCGGCCGCCGCGCGTAATAGTCCGGCACCACCATATCGATGACGAGCCGCCCGGCGTAGCGCGGGCCAAGGCTCTCGATCTCCTGCATCGCCTGTGCGACCTGCACCGGCGTGGGCATCAACGCCGCGCGGTTGCGCAACGCCCAGCCGTAGTACTGGGCATGAGCAATCTCGACGCGCCCGGCGCCGAGTGAGGCGGCGGTTTCGACCAGAGCCGCGACGCGGCCGATGTTGGCGCGATGGACGACAGCATTCACGGTGAGCGCAAGTTGCTGCTGGACCACGATGCGCGCGAAGGCGAGCTTGCGGGCGTGCGCGCCCGCATAGCCGGCGATGCGATCGGCACTTTCGGCGATCACGTCCTGCAGCGAAAGCTGGACGTGGTCCAATCCGGCTTGCTTCAAGCAGGCCAGTCGCGCCGCATCGATGCCGATGCCGGAGGTGATCAGGTTCGTGTAGAGCCCGGCGTCGTGTGCCGCAGCGGCAATCTCGACCAGGTCTCGGCGAGACGCCGGCTCGCCGCCCGACAGATGCACCTGAAGCACGCCCATTGCCGCGGCTTCACGGAACACGCGTGCCCAGGTCGCGAGGTCGAGTTCGCTTGCGCGATCTTCCAGCGCCAGCGGATTGGAGCAATACGGGCAGGCGAGGGGACAGCGATGCGTCAACTCGGCCAGCAACCCGAGGGGCGGCGGAACTTCGCGCGCCATGGTCACACGACCATCCGCTTGCGGGCGAGTTCGGCCAGCATGTCTTTCACATCGCCCTCAATTTCGGCGCGATCCGCGGTGTAGAGCGCGGCGAGTTCGTCGATGATCTGCCCCAGTGTCCGGCTGCCGTCGCAGCGGCGCAGAATCTCGCTCGCCGGTCCCTCCGTCTCGATGACGCGTTCCGGGCCAAGCAACACCCAGATGTTGCGCGTCTGGTCGAAGTGCAGGCGCACCCCAGGCGCCAGGCGTGGCCGTTCCAGTTCCGGCTCAGGCATCCGAGCCGTTCGGCACGAAGGCGCCCGGTGGGATCAGCCCAGGGGTGACGTAGGCATAATGCAGAGCATCGAGCATGCACCACAACACGTCGCACTTGAAGGCGAGCGTGTCCACCACCGCCTGCTGCTGCTCGGGGCTGCGCGCATGCTGCTTGACCCACTCCAGCGCGAAATTGGCGTCGCGTTCCGCCTGCGGGGGGCGCTTGTCGAAGTAGGACATGATCTCCGGCGTGATGAAGTCGTAGTGCGCGAGCATG
>DATBKQ010000213.1:0-5237 GCA_036555825.1 Acetobacteraceae bacterium
CGCCCATGTGGATGTTGTCGAACGGGTCGTGCAGCGCGGCGAGCATCATGTCGACCATCGCCGCGTCGCCCATGCGCGCGCCCCAGCGCACCCCTTGGGCCAGATACGGCGCGCGGCTCATGCTCTCGGCGCCGCCGGCGAGCGCGATGTCGGTGTCGCCCAGCATTATCGTCTGTGCCGCGGACACAACAGCCTGTAGGCCGGAACCGCACAGGCGGTTCAGGGTCAGTGCCGGCGTCTCCTTCGCCACGCCGGCATTCATCGCGGCAACGCGCGCGAGGTACATGTCCTTGGGCTCGGTGTGGATCACATTGCCGAACACCACCTGGCCGACTTCCTGGCCAGCGACGGATGCACGCGACAGCGCCTCGCGCACCACCTGAGCGCCAAGTTCGGTCGGCGCCACGTCCTTCAGCCCACCGCCGAAATCGCCGATCGCGGTGCGCACGCCGGAAACAACCACTACATCACGCTGCATTGTGGATCTCCGTTAAGTCCATATGACGTCGGGGTGTCCCGGCCGTCGACGTCTACCAGCGGGGAAGCAAAGACGTGACGTCGGGGTGTCCCAGCCGTCGACGTCTACCAGCGGGTAAGCAAAGACGTGGATGGCCCGCCTTCGCGGGCCATGACGGGAAGAGGGTGAAGCGCGTGGCATCATGCTTCCCGCACAACCGGATTGCGCAATGTGCCGATGCCGGTGATCTCGATCTCGCAGACATCGCCGTGCTTCATGTTCTCGGTGGCGCCCTCGGTGCCCATCCACAGCACGTCGCCGGGATACAGCGTCAGGTACTTCGTCATCATCACCAGGAAATCGACCACGCCGAACACCATGTGGTTGGTTTGGAACGCGATCAGCTCCTTGCCGTTCAGCCGCACCTTGGTGACCAAGCCGTCGAGCTTAACGTTGGTCTCGATCCAGGGCCCCATCGGCTTGAACGTGTCGGTGTTCTTCGCGCGCCACAGTGTGCGATCGGACTTCTGCCAGGTGCGCTCACTCACGTCGTTGCCGATGGTATAGCCCAGCAAGGCAGAGAGCGCGTTCTCGCGCGTCAGATGCTTGCATTTGCGGCCGATCACGGCGACCAGCTCGCCCTCGTACTGCACCTGGTCGGTGGCGTCCTTCGGGATGACGATGGGCTCGCCGTGCGCGATCAGCGCGTTGTTGGCGCGATAGCCGGCATCGGCCTGCTTCGGCAGTTCCACCTTCAGCCCGATCTTCTCGGCCGCTTCGCGCACGTGCTCGGCATAGTTCAGGCCGGCGGCATAGAAGGTCGGCGGGATCACCGGGACCAGCAGTCTCACTTCCGCCAGCGGGAGGCGCGTGCCGGTGCGTTCCCACGTCTCGAAGGGCGAGCCGCGGACCGGGATGATCTCGTCGCCCTCGACCACGCCGTAAGCTGGCGTGCCGTTCTGATCGAAGCGTGCCCACCGCATCTTGTGCTGCCCTTTCCCCTCACCGGCCACGTACGCGCCGGTGAGCGATGTTGAACGGAATTCCGCGATGATGCTTTCGCTCCCGGCTGACTGCAAGCTGGCGGGCCACTGGCGCACGCCTGGCAGAAATCCAACAAGGACTGTCGGACGATTTCGGCTGGCAAGGGAACAGGAGATGGCGCACCGGGTATGCGCCCGCCGCGCTGATGCTGGCGTAGCGAAGCAAACTCGACCGGGATTGCTTCGTCGCTTCGCTCCTCGCAATGACACGGGAGCGAGCGTCGCGTCTCCAGGCAGGAGTGAACCGTTATGCCGCCTTGGCATCCTCGAGGATCATGGCGGCGGCCTTTTCGCCGATCATGATCGATGGCGCGTTGGTGTTGCCGGCGATGATCGCCGGCATGATGGATGCATCCGCCACGCGCAGGCGTTCGATACCATGGACGCGGAGCCGCGGGTCCACCACGGCGTCGGTTCCTGTGCCCATGCGGCAGGAACCGACCGGGTGGTGGTTGGATACGCCGGTTTCGCGCACCACGCCGGCCAGCTCGGCGTCGTTGTCATGGCGCGCACCGGGTGCAACCTCCTCGGTGATGTGCTGCGCCAGTGCGGGCTGGGCTGCGATCCTGCGGCAGGTGCGGATGCCGAAGATCAGCGCCTGCATGTCGTAGTCGGATTTCAGGAAGTTGAAGCGGATCTCCGGCGGGGCAAGCGGATCGGGGGTTTTCGCCCGCACCGTGCCGCGTCCTTCGGGGCGCAGGTGCACCGGGCTGAGCGTAATACCCGGGAACGGGTGGGGGTGGATGCCGTCGCGATCACGCCGGGCGGTGCTCCAGGCCATCATGTTGATCTGGATGTCGGGCCGTTCCAGCCGGGGATCGCTGCGCAGGAAGGCGCCGGCGAACAACCCGTTGCTCGCCAGCAGTCCGCGGCGGCCGAACGCGTACTGCACGCCGGCCATCAGCTTGCGCGGCTTGCTGCGCGCCAGGTCGTTGAACGTGACCGGCAGCGACACCCGGTACGAGCAGTAGGTGTTGAAGTGATCGTGCAGGTTGGCACCGACCGCGGGCATGTCGCGCGCCACGCTGATTCCAAGTTCTTGCAGCAGCTCCGCCGGACCCAGACCGGAATGCTGCAGCAGATGCGGCGATCCGTAGGCGCCGCCCGACACAATGACCTCGCGGTTCGCCCGGGCCGTGCGCAGACCCTGCGGCGTGCGATATTCCACGCCGACGGCACGGCCATTCTCGATCAGCACACGCGTTGCATGCGCCTGGGTGACGATGGTGAGGTTGGGGCGCTTGCGTGCGGAGTGCAGGTAGGCACGCGCCGCGCTCCAGCGGCGCCCGTTGCCGGTGGTGGTCTGGTAGTAGCCGGCGCCCTCCTTCTGTGGGCCGTTGAAGTCTGGCGTGCGCGGCAGTCCGGCCTGCACCGCCGCCTCCACCATCGCCTTCGCCAGCGGCCAGATGTGCGGCGGGTCGGAGACGCGCAGCGGCCCGCCGATGCCGTGGAACTCGTCGGCGCCGCGGACATTGTCCTCGGCCTTCCGGAAGAACGGCAGCACGGAATCCCAGTCCCAGCCGGTGCAGCCGAGCTGGCGCCAGTGGTCGTAGTCGGCGGGATCGCCGCGCATATACACCATGCCGTTGATCGAGCTGGTGCCGCCCAGCAGCTTGCCGCGCGGCAGGTAGAGCGAGCGGTTGTTCAGTTGCGCCTCGGGCGCGCTGTCGAACATCCAGTTAACGCGCGGGTTGGCAAACGAGCGGGTGTAGCCGATGGGGATGTGAATCCAGGGGTTGCTGTCGCGGTCGCCGGCTTCCAGCAGCAGCACGCGGTGGCGGCCGGATTCGGAGAGGCGCGAGGCCACCGCGCAGCCGGCGGAACCGGCGCCTGCGACGATGAAGTCGTAGGTGTCGCCGGTCATTGCGGGCGACGCGAAGTAGACTTGACCGAGATTGCTTCGCTCCGCTCGCAATGGCACGGGACGGGTGCGGGGGTGGTCATGCGGTCGCTGCCTCCTTCACGCCGAGCTCCTGCGTCATGCGTTCGCGCATGATGAACTTCTGGATCTTGCCGGTGACCGTCATCGGGAATTCGTCCACAAAGCGGATGTGGCGTGGCACCTTGTGGTGCGCGATCTGATCCTGGCAGAACGCACGCACGTCCTCGGCGGTCAGCGTCTCACCCGGGCGCAGCCTGATCCAGGCGCACAGCTCTTCGCCGAAGCGCGTGTCCGGCACGCCGAACACCTGCACGTCCTGGATTTTCGGGTGGCGGTACAGGAACTCCTCGATCTCGCGCGGATACACGTTCTCGCCGCCGCGGATCACCATGTCCTTGATGCGGCCGACGATGTTGCAGTAGCCGTCGGCATCCATGGTCGCGAGATCGCCGGTGTGCATCCAGCCGGCGGCGTCGATCGCTTCCCGGGTGCGCTCCTCGTCGTCCCAGTAGCCCAGCATCACCGAGTAGCCGCGGGTGCAGAACTCGCCCGGCGTGCCGCGCGGCACGATGCGACCGTCGGTATCGACGACCTTCACCTCGATGTGGGGCTGCACGCGGCCCACGGTGGCGACGCGGCGCTCCACCGGATCGTCGGTGGTGGTCTGGGTGCTGACCGGGCTCGTTTCCGTCATGCCGTAGGCGATGGTGATCTCGGAGAGGTGCATGTCGCGGATGCAGCGGCGCATCACCTCGATCGGACACGGCGCGCCGGCCATGATGCCGGTGCGCAGCGAGGACAGATCGAAATCGCGAAACTCTGGATGGTCGAGCTGGGCGATGAACATCGTCGGCACGCCGTGCAGGCCGGTGCAACGCTCCTCGGCCACGGTCTGCAATGTGGCGAGCGGATCGAAGCCTTCGCCCGGATAGATCATCGCCGCGCCGTGCGTGGTGCAGGCCAGGTTCCCCAGCACCATGCCGAAGCAGTGATACAGCGGCACCGGGATGCACAGCCGGTCTTCCTGTGTCAGCTTCATCGCCTCGCCGATGAAGAAGCCGTTGTTCAGGATGCCGTGGTGCGTCAGCGTGGCGCCCTTCGGCGCGCCCGTGGTGCCCGAGGTGAACTGGATGTTGATCGCATCGTCGAACTGCAGCGTGCGGCCCAGCTCCGTCAGCCGCGCCCGCTGCTCCGTGCCACCCCGATCGTACACGCTGTCGAACGCGAGCATGCCGGGCGCGGTGTCGGAGCCGATCTGGATCACCTGCCGCAGTGCCGGCAGCCTGGCCGCGTCCAGATGGCCCGGCCGCGCGCGCCGCAGCTCCGGCGCCAGCGTGTTGATCATGCCGACATAGTCGCTGGTCCTGAACGAGGTCGCGGTGACCAGGGCGCGGCAACCCACCTTGTTCAGCGCGTATTCCAGTTCCGCCAGTCGGTACGCCGGGTTGATGTTGACCAGGATCAATCCCGCCTTCGCGGTGGCGAACTGGGTGATCACCCACTCGGCATTGTTGGGTGACCAGATGCCCACCCGTTCCCCGGGGTTGAGGCCCAGTGCGAGCAGGCCGGCGGCGAACGCATCGACCTTCTCGCCCAGCTCGCGGTAACTCCAGCGCACACCCTGCTGGCGCACCACCAGCGCCGGGCGATCGCCCCAACGCGCCACGGCGGCATCGAAGTTGGCGCCGATGGTTTCGCCGATCAGGGCGGCGGGGCTGGTGCCATGCGCGTAGCTGCGCGCGGGCTCGGTCATGGACGTGCTCCCCGAAGACTTCGGGGGCTGATATTGCGCGGTTCGGCGCCCACATGGCCAGAGGCAGGGAACAGCGTTACCCTGTTGCACCGCAGAAGGAGA
>DATBKQ010000214.1:0-1666 GCA_036555825.1 Acetobacteraceae bacterium
CCGGCGAGTTGCCAGCGCGCGTCCGGCAGCCTCGCGCCCGGCGCGGTGCCGCCCGGTTCGTTCACCACTGCCCACATGCCTTCGCGCACCAGGTGCAGGGCGCGGTCCGACACGCCGAGACCCTGCCAGTCGGCGGGGCGCGCGCCAGGCTGCGGCCGGCCTGCCAGCCTGCGCGTCAGGTGCGGCTCCAGCTTGCGTCCGCTTGCGATCCGCGCCGCATAGGTGGCGAGCTGCAGCGGTGTCACCTGGACGTAGCCCTGGCCGATGCCGGCGACGACGGTGTCGCCGGGCGCCCAGGCGTGGCCATGACCGATGCGCCATTCGCGCGTCGGGATGAAGCCCTGGCGCGCGCCGGGCAGGTCGATCGGCAATTCCGTGCCAAGCCCGAGCCGGTGCGCCATCGCCGCGATGCGGTCGATGCCGACGCGGCGGGCGGTTTCGTAGAAATACACGTCGCAACTGTTCTTCAGACCGCCGCGCAGATCCAGCGTGCCGTGGCCGCCCTTGCGCCAACAATGAAAGCGCGCGTTGCCGAGGTCGAAGTAACCGGGACAGGTCACGGTGTCGGCCGGCGACATGACGCGCGCTTCCAGCGCGGCCATCGCCACCGCCATCTTGAATGTCGATCCCGGTGCATACACGCCGGCGATCGCACGGTTCAGCAGCGGTGTATGCCTGTCCTGCGCCCACGCCGCCCACTGCGCCTGCGAGACGCCGGAATTGAACAGCGAGGGATCGAACGACGGGTTGGTTGCCATCGCCAGCACCTCGCCGTTGCGGCAGTCCAGCACCACCGCGCTGGCGCTTTCATCGCCAAGCCGGGCCAACGCCGAGCGCTGCAGCCGTGCGTCGATGGTAAGGCCGACCTCCTCGCCCGCCACGCCCTCCTGGCGATCGAGCTCGCGGATCACCCGGCCCACCGCATTCACCTCAAGCTGCACCGCCCCGGCGGTGCCGCGCAGGTCGAGATCGTGCTGCTTCTCGAGCCCGGCGCGCCCAACCCTGATTCCCGGCAGCGCCAGGTTGGGATCCTCCTGCACATCTTCCTCGCTGGGCGGTGCGACATAGCCGACGATGTGGGCGAGCTGCTCGCCGTAGGGGTACATTCGCGTGGTGCCGACATCGACCAGAATGCCGGGCAGATCGGGGGCGTTGACCTCGATCGCCGCCATCTCGTCCCAGCTCAGGAACTCGCGCACCATGATCGGGATGAAGCGGCGATGCCGGCGCACCTCGCGCTCGATGCGCGCCCGCTCGTAGTCGGCGAGCGCGACGATGCCGGCGAAGTTGTCGAGCGTCGCCGTCATGTCCGCGGTCTGTTCGGCGACCAGCAGGGCGCGCCAGTTCAGCTTGTTGCCGGCGACCACGGTGCCGAACCGGTCGAGCATCCGCCCGCGCGGCGGGGCGATCAGCCGGGCGCTGATCCGGTTCTCTTCCGACAGCGTGGCATAGCGCGCACCGTCGACCACCTGCACCTGGTAGAGCCGCGCCACGAGACCGCCCAGCAGCGCCGCCTGGCCGCCCAGCATCAGCAGCGCGCGGCGGGTGAACACGCCGGTGTGGCGGGTGTCACGCGTCATGCCTGCTCCGGGTCGGCGACCGTGCGGTGCGCGCGGACGAACAGCACCGCGAGGACCGGATACAACGCCGCGGTCAGCAGCGCCTG